>NZ_JBQSWV010000030.1:0-35000 GCF_052377495.1 Corynebacterium sp. AOP36-E1-14 | reverse complement strand
GTATAAGGGATTCGAGGGTGAGCGGTGCAGAGTGCCCGTTGTTTTCCATCGGGACGATGTCGATGGCGTGGATCGAGGCGAGCTGCGCCCCCCCGTGGCTGGGAACATGCCTGTCGGAGCTGTTCTGGGCGAGCCATCGTCCTGTGAATGGCTATGCCATGCCGAGAGCGTCAGTCTTTGCTCACCCCTCCGCCAGGATGAACTCCGCCGCTTTCTCGCCGATCGCCAGGGTCGGGGCGTTGGTGTGGCCGCGGATGATCTCCGGCATCACCGAGGCATCGGCCACGCGCAGTCCCCGCACACCGCGGACCCGCAGGCTGGGGGTCGACGACGGAGGCGTCGTCCGTCCCCATCCGCGCGGTTCCGGTCGGGTGGTAGAGCGTGTGTGATGCCCCGGTCAACGCCTCCTCGCACCGTTCGGCGACGCTCATCTCCTCGCCGCCGTCCGGGACGATGAACCGTCCGCTACGCCGGGACGTCAGGCTCGGAGCGTCGAGGATCCGCGAACAGATCTCCAGGCCGGCCAGCATCGTCTCCCGGTCCCTGCCCTCCGGGTCACTGAGGTAGCGCGGGTCGATCACCGGTTTCGCCAGAGGGTCGGCAGAGTCCAGGGTGATCCGTCCGCGGCTCTGCGGCTGCAGCAGGATGGGGCCCAGCGTCAGTCCGTGCTCCGGGATCCCCGTCAGGCCCTCGTTGACGTAGGCAACGGGGGCGAAGATGACCTCAAGGTCCGGGGCGGGCAGTTCCGGGCGGGAACGGACGAACCCGTAGGCCTCGGCGACGTTCGAGGTCAGCAGGCCCCGTCGTCGGGTCAGGTACCGGGCGACGTGGGGGAGCTTCGTCGCGTCCAGCAGCGTCCCCGACCCGGTGGCGACGGAGAACAATGACACCAGGTGGTCGCGCAGGTTCTGCCCGACCTCCGGGGAATCGACCACGGTCTTGATCTCGTGCTGGGCAAGGTGGGTCGGGTCCCCGATGCCGGAGAGCATCAGCAGCTGCGGGCTGTTCACGGCCCCGCCGCACAGGACGACCTCACGGCGTGCGTCCACGGTGCGCTCACGTCCGTCGTGCCGGTAGTCCACGCCAGTGGCCCGGGCGTCCTCAATGCGCACCCGGGTGCTCTGCGCCCCGGTGCGCACGGTCAGGTTGGGGCGCAGCTCCGCCGGACGCAGGTAGGCCGTCGCCGCACTGGAGCGTGCGCCGCGCTGCTCGGTGACCATCGTCTGCGTGAAGCCGTCCGGCGCGTCGCTGTTGGCGTCCTCGACGCGGTACCCGCTCTCCGCGACCGCGCGGAGGAATGCGGCGGTGTGCTCGTTCGGGTCGCGCTGGTGCTCGACCGAGACGTCCACCCGGTCCAGGGCGCGGGAGATCTCCGACCAGGACCATTCCGGCCCGGCGAGCTCGGCCCACCGGTCGTAGTCCCCGGCGAAGCCGACGACCCACATCAACGCGTTGATCGATGAACTCCCGCCGAGGACCTTGCCACGCGGCCAGTAGATCGAGCGGTCCCGCAGACCGGGTTGGGCGGTGGTGGCGTAGTCCCAGTCGAACCCGGAGCGGAACGTCTGGGAGAACGCGGCGGGGATGGTGACGCCCTGCCCCTTGTCCTTCCCGCCCGCCTCCAGGAGCAGGACGGACCGGGATCCGTCCGCGCTGAGCCGGTTCGCCACCACGCATCCCGCGGAGCCGGCGCCGACAACCACGTAGTCGTAGGTCTCTGTGGTCTCTGTGGTCTCAGCCATCTGGGGCCTCCTGTATGAAGACGGTCATGAGTGTTCGTCTCCGAAACTAGCGCACGGGTGCACCGTCCGGGCGGTAATGCGCCACGTAGCACCCACAACGTAAGGTTTGTAGGCATGCCTAACACTGATGCCGACCCCGGGGAGCGGGACGACTACATCGAGGTGTGGAACGACCTCGTCTCCACCCGCGACCTGACCTGGTCACTGGTCATCTGCGGGGTCACCACCGCCCTCGCGCTGCTGGTCGCCACGCTGCTGTCGTCCAGCGAGTTCTTCTGGGGCCTCGGCGGCGCCGTCGTCGGCTTCGCGGTCTGCGTGGCGCTGTTCACGCCGAAACGCGTCGTGCGCATCACCGAGGGGACCGACGGAGCAGGCGTAGAAACCCCGGCAGGTGACCCGACCTGATGGACGCGACCCTGATGCTCCCCATGCTGCTCGCCGCCATCGCGGCGATCCTGCTCTACACCTTCATCGGTTTCATCCCCGGCACCGACGAGACCAGCGTGCTCGTGCCGGTCACCCTCGCCCTGGCGCTGGCCGGCGTGGACCCGGCGGTGCTGCTGACCTTCTTCATCGCCGCGATCGTCACCCTCAACCTCACCAACGCCATACCCACCGCCCTGGTCGGCCTGCCCGGAGGGGTGCTCTCGGCACCGATGATGGAGCACTCGCTCTACCTCAAGTCCCAGGGCAGGGCGGCGGAGACGATCAAGAAGATGGCCGCGGGCAGCGCGATCGGCACGATCATCGCCATCCCGGTCAGCCTGGCCATCGCCACCGCCATCGCCCCCTACGCCGACACCCTGCGCGAGTACGGCAGCCTGCTCTTCGTCGGCGGCGCGGTGCTGCTCGCCCTGCTCGGCGCGAACCGGCTGCTGTCGCTGATCTCGATCATCCCGATGTCCCTGCTGTTCCAGGGCCTGCTCTCGCTCTACCGGGACCAGGGGGTTATCCCGGAGGACGGCAACATCTCGGTCTCCTTCTTCCTGGGCATCACCATCGGCCCGCTGCTGGTCTCGGTGCTGGGGCTGCTCAACCGCAGCCACCGGGAGAACCTGCCGGGCCGGCCCGCCACACAGGTGGACATCTCGCGCAGGAGCCTGCGCGGCCAGTCGCTGAAGCCCAACAGGATCCTCACCCGCGACGAGACCGCCCGCACCGGCCTGTGGTCGCTGGTCTCCACCCCGTTGTTCTTCCTCAGCCCCGTCGGGCTCACGTTCCTGCTCGGGGAGGGCGCGGCCGGACGCTCCGGGGACCGCACCACCCGGGCGAACCGGGCGGTGGCCGGCATGAACGGCGTGGCGCACGCCAGCTACCTCTCCGGCACGATCATCCCGCTGCTGGCGATCGGCATCCCGTTGTCGCCGGTGGCGATCGGCCCGGCGCAGGCCCTGTTCAACGCCCCGCCGGCGCTGACGCTGGACAACAACCTGCACCACATGCTGAACACACCGACGTTCATCGTGGCCGTGGTGCTCGGCGCGGTGCTGGCCCTGGGGCTGACGTACGTCATCGCGGTGCGCTACTCCTACCGGATCACCTACGTGGTGATGCGCTACATCCCGCATGAGGCGGTGCTGGGACTGTTCATCGGTTTCATCCTGCTGCTGGCCTACCTGGACGCCGGGGTGGCGAACATCTTCGGTGTCCTGCTGGTCGGGGTCACCTGCGGGACGCTCAACAAGTTGGGCGTAGGCTACGGCGTGCAGTTCATGACCCTGTACGCGTCCCCCTGGATCGTGCAGCACCTGCTGTGACACGAAAGGACGCTGTGCAGTCTTCACCCGAACCCCATGCCGAATCCCATACCGGGCACGGCCGGACGGTGGCGAAGGTCATCCTCCTCGGCGAGCACTCCGTGGTCTACGGGCACCCGGCGGTGGCCGTGCCCCTGCACAGCCTGCACATGAACGCCACGGTCGAGCCGGTCGAGGGGCCCGCACGGCTGACCTGCCTGGACTACGACGGTCCGGCGGACGGTGCCCCGGAGCGTCTGGCGTCGGTGGTCAAGGCGCTGGAGGTCGCGTGCGTCTTCGCCGGACGCCCCACCACCGGTCTGCACGTCAGCACGCAGGCGGACTTCCCGCCGGAGCGCGGGCTGGGGTCCTCGGCCGCCGCCGCGGGCGCGGTGGTGCGCGCGGTGCTGGACGCCGCCGACGTCGCGGCGTCCCCCCGTGAGCTCTTCGAGCTGACGCAGGAGGCCGAGCGCATCGCGCACGGGCGTCCGTCCGGACTGGACGCGCTGACCACCGCAGCACCCGGGCCGGTGTACTTCCGCGACGGCGTCGGTTCGACCTTCGAGATGGACCTGGCGGCCTGGATCGTCATCGCGGACTCCGGGGTGACCGGCCGGACGCGGGAGACCGTCGGTGACCTGCGGCGCAGGTACGACGCCGATCCGCAGGGCGTCGGGCCGCTGCTGGACGAGCTGGGCGAGATCGCCGACGGTGCGGTCGCCGACCTGCGCGCCGGCGACGTCGACGCGCTCGGCGCCCGGATGGACGCCGCCCAACATCTGCTCGCCGACCTCGGCGTGAGCGACGACCGGTTGGACGCGCTGACCGCCGCGGCGCGCGCCGCCGGCGCGGTCGGCGCGAAACTCACCGGCGGGGGACGCGGCGGCTGCGTCATCGCGCTGGCCCGCACCGCCGGGGACGCCGCGGCGATCGCCGGGGCACTCACGGAAGCCGGGGCGTCCGACACCTGGATCCACGCACCACACCTGCAGGAGGAAGCATGACGGCCCCGAACAGAGCTACAGCGACGGCGCACGCCAACATCGCGCTGATCAAGTACTGGGGCAAGGCGGACGAGGAACTGATCATCCCGCGTACGCCGAGCCTGTCGCTGACCCTCGACGAGCTGTACACGACCACGACCGTGGAGTTCGGCGCGGTAACTCAGGACGCCGCGACACTGGACGGGACGCCCGTCACCGGGCGGGCGATGGAACGCATCACCGCCTTCCTCGACCTGGTGCGCGAGCGCTCCGGTGTGTCGGACGCCGCGGTGGTGACCTCGGTGAACACCGTGCCCACCGCCGCCGGGCTAGCGAGCTCGGCCTCCGGTTTCGCCGCCCTGGCCGGGGCTGCCTCCACCGCCGCAGGGCTGCATCTCGACGAGCGGGACCTGTCTCGGCTGGCGCGGCGCGGGTCCGGTTCGGCGTCGCGCTCGGTCTTCGGCGGACTGGCGATGTGGAATGCCGGCCACGACGACGCGACGTCCTACGCGGCCCCCGTGCCGGGCGGGGAGATGGCCGCTGACCTGGCGATCGTGGTGCTCGTCATCGACGACGGCCCGAAGGCGGTCTCCAGCCGCGAGGCGATGCGCCGCACCGTGGAGACCTCCCCGGACTACGCCGGTTGGGTCGAGGCGCACGCCGGGCACCTGGCGGAGGCGTTGGACGCCATCGCCGCCGGCGACCTGGCCCGCCTCGGGGAGGCCGCCGAGGCCAATGCGTTGGGCATGCACGCCACAATGCGAGGGGCCGTCCCGCCGGTCGACTACCTCGGGCCCGGCAGCCGCGCCGCACTGCAGGCGGTGCAGGACGCCCGCGCCGCCGGGCTGCCCGCCTGGGCGACGATGGACGCCGGCCCCAACGTCAAGGTCCTCACCAGCGCCGACAAGGCCGAGGAGCTGGACGCCCACCTGCGCGAGGCACTGGCCGGGCAGGTGCCGGGGCTGCGCACCGTGGTCACCCACGCCGGGCCGGGCATCCAGGTCGACGCAGAGGAGGCGCAGTCGTGACGGCGCCGCGTGCGGTCGAGGTCCGGGCCCCCGGCAAGCTCTACATCGCCGGTGAGTACGCCGTGGTCGAGACCGGTTTCCCCGCGATCCTCGTGGCCGTGGACCGCTACGTGACCGTGCGGGTCACCCCGGGCTCCGGCACCGGCCACATCACCTCCGACCTGTCGACCCAGAGCCGCCTGGAGTGGCACCGTGGGGAGCGGGGCATGATCGTGGAACCCGACCAGGCGCCCTTCGACTTCGTGCTCGCCGCCGCGGGCATCGTCGAGGAGGCCGCCGTGGCGATGGGCACCCCGCTGGAGGTCTTCGACATGGACATCACCAGCGAGCTCGACGACGACTCCGGCCGCAAGTTCGGCCTCGGCTCGTCCGCCGCGGTCACCGTGGCCACCGTCCGGGCCCTGTGCGAGTACTACCGCCTGGACCTCATCCGGATGGCCCAGCTGAAACTGGCCCTGCTGGCCAGCATCTCGGTGCAGTCCTCCGGCTCCGGCGGTGACGTGGCCGCCAGCATGTTCGGCGGCTGGATCGCCTACACCTCCTTCGACCGTGGGTGGGCACGCGAGGAACGCGACGTCCGTCCCCTGGTCGACCTGGTCACCATGGACTGGCCGGGCCTGTCCGTGAAACGCGTGTGCCCGCCGGACCGGCTGCGCCTGCTGGTCGGCTGGACCGGGTCACCGGCGTCGACCTCCCGGCTGGTCGGCGACGTGCAGTCCCACAAGCAGGGTGGGGGCGCTGACAGGGGAGCAGCGCAGCTGGACTACCCGCGCTTCCTCGCCGAGAGCAGACGCTGCGTGACAGCGCTGGTCGAGGCCCTCGGCAACGACGACGCCGACGGTATCCGTGCCGGGATCCGCCGTAACCGGGAGCTCCTGCGCGAGCTCGGGGAGCACACCGGCACCACCATCGAGACCCCCACGTTGCGTCGGCTGATCGAGATCGCCGAGGCCTGCGGCGGGGCGGCGAAGACCTCGGGGGCCGGCGGCGGTGACTGCGGTATCGTGCTCATCGACAGTCAGAGCGGCACCTCGGATGTGGACGGGTTGCTCGCCGCCTGGGAGCGGTCGGACATCCGACTACTCAACCTGCACGAACACCAGCCCGACGGGCTCACGGAATGACGGGAACGAGCGCATGAGCAGCAACCGCAAGGACGACCACGTCCAGCTGGCCGAGGAACTGAACACGAAGAACCGTGCCGCCGGTGGATTCCACGACGTGCGGTTCATGCACCACACCTTCAACGGTCTGGCCCGCGACGGGGTGGACACCTCCACCACCGTCGCCGGGGCCCGGTGGGAGGTGCCCTTCTACATCAACGCCATGACCGGCGGCAGCGAGAAGACCGGACGCATCAACGCCGACCTCGCGCGCGCGGCGTCCACCGCCGGGGTGGCGATGGCCAGCGGTTCGGTCAGCGCGGCCCTGCGCGACCCGGCGTTGGAGCCGACGTTCCGCATCGTGCGCGAGAGCGCCCCGCAGTCCTTCCTCTTCGCCAACGTGAGCCCGGAGGCCACGGTGGAGCAGGCGCGCCGGGCGGTGGAACTGCTGGACGCCAACGCCCTGCAGGTCCACGTCAACCCTGCCCAGGAGCTGGTGATGCCCGAGGGTGACCGGGACTTCCGGCACTGGCTCGACCGGATCGCCGAGATCGTGGAGGCGGTGGACGTGCCGGTGGTGGTCAAGGAGGTCGGCTTCGGGCTCAGCGCCGACAGTGTGGCGGAGCTGGCCGCCCGTGGCGTCACCACCGTGGACGTCAGCGGGCGCGGCGGCACGAACTTCATCGACATCGAGAACCACCGGCGCTCGCGCCAGGAGTACACCTACCTGTCGGGGTGGGGGCAGAGCACCCCGGAGTGCCTGCTGGACACGGTGCACGGCCCCGGCGGCGCACCGACGGTGGACGTCCTGGCGTCCGGCGGTGTGCGCACCCCGCTGGACGTGGTGCGCGCCCTGGCGCTCGGCGCGCGTGCCGTGGGCGTCAGCGGGCACTTCCTGCACGTGCTGCTCACCGACGGGCCGGACGCGCTGGTCGAGGAGCTGGGCGCGTGGACCGACCAGGTTCGTACCCTGATGACGCTGCTCGGGGCACCGGACGTGCCCTCGCTGACCTCGACGGACCTCCTGGTCACCGGGGAGACCGCGGAGTTCGCCCGGCTGCGCGGGATCGACCTGCCGTCGCTGGCGCGTCGGCGTTAATTGCTGGCGTTCCTGCAGGCAGGAAGTTAGGGAACGTCACCCACGAGGCGCGGCTGTGGCATCGGGGTCTGAACCTCCGAGTGCAGCCACACCATGTTGCTAGCCAGGCGAGCGGAATGGGCGTGTTTCGTCTATGCTTCTGGAGTACCCACTCCAACTACCGAAGGGCCTTCATCATGAACGAGGACAACACCGCGCCTGACAACGTGAAGGAACGACGGTCGTCCGTCGGGCTGATCGTCACGACGGCGGTCATCGTCGTCGTCGCGATCATCCTGATCGGCCAGAACACCGACCAGGTCGACATGGGCTTCCTCGGATGGGAGTTCGCTTTCCCGCTGTCCGTGGGGCTCGTCGCCGCGGCGCTCGGAGGAGCGATCGTCGCGTTCGCACTCAGCGGACTCATCGTCATCCGACGCAGGAAATGACGCCGTCGCCGCTCGGCACAACCGGGCGGGCCTACAACCCGTACCGTCCGAAAGCCACGGCGTGATCCACGCCGGCCCTGGCGCCGGCTTCCGAGGTGACGCCGCCGATGAGGTCACGCGGAGCGGGATGGTCCTCCAGTGCCGCCAGGTAGACCTTGTGCTGTTCCAGCGAAGCGATGCTGCGCTCGACCGAGCCGGGGGAGACCGCCACCGCATGCGTCGGTGCCGACGCCCCGAAGACGAGCAGGTGGTCGGCCTGCCAGCGCTCGAGGACCTCACCGTCGCCACCGGTGATGTCGGGGAAGACCCAGCGGTTGCCCGCATCGCGCGCCGCGTCCAGGGCCACGAGCCCGGCCACCCGGTGGTCGGCCTGGTTCAGCCCCCACGGCATCTCCTCGGCCCACCCCAGCGTGACCAGCGTGGTGGGCCGGACCTCACGGATCACCGCGGCCACCGCACGGCGCAAGGCCAGCGAGTACTCCAGCACCCCGTCGGGGAAGTCGAGGATGCGCAGGTCGTCCACGCCGACCTGGGAACAGGCGTTGCGCTGCTCGGCGGCGCGTGCCGATCCGGTCTCATCCGGGGACATCGAGTCGATGCCCGCCTCGCCGGAGGTCAGCAGCAGGTAGGTCACCGACGCGCCGGCATCCGTCCACTCGGCGACGGCGGCGGAGACGCCGTACTCCAGGTCGTCCGGGTGCGCGACGACGCACAGGACGTGGTCGGCCTCGTCGAGGTGGAGTAGTTCGAGCTGATCGTCGGTCATGGGTCGGCCTCCATACCTGATACATACCTACGGGCAAACGTTCACGGTCAGGATGCGTGGGCGCTGTCGTCCGTCCACCTTGTGGCCATTCAAGCACGACATCATCGGCGGTGACCACCGACAACTCTCCGTGACCGACTGAAGGCCCCATGAACTCACGTCCCTCCCGCCCGCTCCCGACCCACCCCGGGCGTCGTCTGCTCGTCGTCCCCGCGGCGGCCGGATTCCTCGCCACGTCGTTGTTGCTCGTGGGGTGCCTCGCGGACGCCGCCGAAAGTGTGCCCGACGCAGCGGAGTATTCGGAGCAGATACAGGTCGTAGGCCTCGACACGCCACGGTTGTCCTCGGCCGACAACTTCCGGGACGTGGCCGGCGTCGACCGGGCCTACGCCGCGACAGGCGGTCACCTGAAACCTGAGTCGGTCTACCGGTCGAATGCCCTGGACATCACTGACGCGGACCTCGACACCGTGGAGGATCTCGGGATCTCCGCCGTGATCGACCTGCGCACCGACAGTGAGATCGAGGAACATCCTGACCGTGTTCCCGCCGGGGCAGACTACGTTCACATCGACATCGTTGGGGGAGGCAGCACCGCAGCGAATCCTACCGAGGACTTCTCGGTCGATTCTCCCGACGACGCAGCGACGATGCTCGGCGACCTCAACCGCAACTTCGTCACCGACGAGGGTATGAGGGGCCAGCTCGCACAGGTCATCACCGCCGTCATCGACGCCGACGGCCCGGTTGTCTTCCACTGCACCGCCGGCAAGGACCGGGCGGGGTGGACGAGTGCCGTCCTGCAACTTGCCGCGGGCGTGAGCGAACGCGACGTTATGGACAACTATCTGGCGACGAACGACTACTCGAGCGAGCGGATCGCCGCCACCACCGAGCAGATTCGGACGGGTCAAGGGGATGAGGCGGCGGAGGCCTACGGGGTACTGCTCGGCGTGCAGGAGGGCTTTCTGCGGTCCGGGCTGGACGCGATGAAGGAGTTCTACGGCGACGTGGACACCTACCTCGTCGACGGGTTGGGACTCGAGGTGTCCGCCGTCCTTGCGCTGAAGGACAAGCTCGTGGAGGCGTGAGGCTCCCCGGCCGAGCCACCGGTGGTATCGGCGTGGTTGACTCGGGGACATGATCAACGATGCTGACGCACGCTACGACGACTTCGTCTCGGTGGCCACCGAGGTCCTCGACAAGTACGACATCGCGTTGGACACCCTCGACGACACCACCGTTAACGCCACGCCGGTGCCCGGGACGGTGAACTCGGCCTTCGCCCTGGCCGCGCACGTCCACGGCATGGCGCGCTTCTGGGGTGGCGCCTTCATCGGGGGAGAGGAGATCTCCCGTGACCGCGAAGCCGAGTTCCGGGCGATGGGGACCGTGGCCGAGGCACACGCGCTGATCGCCGAGACCCGGGCGAGCCTGCCCGGCTGGGCACGCATTGCCCTCACCGAGGGGATCCGCAACCGGCAGGCACAGGGGACGGCGCGCCGGGACTACACCGAGGCGACGCCCGGCTGGGTCCTCGAGCACATCCTCCACGAGCTCGCGCAGCACCTCGGTCACCTCGAGGTCTGCCGGGACGTGGTGGCGCCCCGGTGACGACGACGGCACTGGAGTTCCACCGCAGCACGGCTGTACCGTCGCTGGAGGTCAGGCGGTCCTGCCGCGAGAACTCCTGCTACCGTCCGCACACCCACGACGTGCTGTCGATCGGGCTCATCGACGAGGGAACCTCCGTATTCGCCGGCCCGCTCGCCGGGCCGGTGGAACTGACACCGGGGGACATCGTGGTGATCCCGGCCGGGCACGTCCACTCATGCAACCCGGGCCGCGGCCGGTGGCGCTACCAGATGACACACCTGGACACCGGATGGATGGACGGTCTGGCCCCCGGAGGACTCGACACCGGCGGGGTTCGTGTCCTGCGGAGCGCCACTCTTTACCGGCAGATGGAGACGGTGAACGACGCCATCGTCGCTGATGCCCCCGTTGGCGAACTGGAGGACGGGTGCCGCCGCCTCGCGCAGTTGCTCGCACATACCGGGGAGAGCTCGGACGAGGGGTCGGCGCAGAACCAGAGTGGGCGGAGCGGGGCGAACAGGGATCTGTCTGTGCGGTTGCAGCCCGTCCTGGAGCATCTGCGCCATGACGAGACGACACCTTCGATCGACGCCCTGGCCCATGAGGTCGGTATGGGCCGCTACCAGCGCATCCGAGCTGTGAAACAGGTGACGGGGCTCAGCCCGTTGGCGTGGCGTCAGAACGCACGCATCCTGGAGGCCCGACGGCTGCTGCGCACCGGCATGACGATCGCCGACACCGCGGTCACCCTCGGATTCAACGACCAGAGCCATTTCCACCGGGTCTTCCGCGCGTATGTCGCCGCCACACCCGGCACATACCGTCACTGAGTGCACGAACGTACAAGACTCCGGTGCCGCGGGCACCAGAGACTGGGGGCATGGACCAGTTCTTCGTCGTCGCCGTCGCGCACTTCCTCGCCCTGCTGATTCCCGGGGTGGACTTCTTCCTCATCCTGCGGCTCAGCGTCACCGAAGGATGGCGGCGCGCCGGGGCTGCCTGCCTGGGGATTGCGACGGCCAACGGGATCATCGTCGCCGCGGCGTTCTCCGGGCTCTCCGTGATCGAGAACCCGGTGGTCCTCGGGGTGGTTCAACTCGCCGGAGGGTTGTTCCTCGTCTATCTCGGGATAGCGTTCCTGCGGTCGAGTCCACAGATGGCGCCCCACGGACCTGTGGAAGAAGTACCCGAAGCGATGCCGGGGCGGGCACCGTGGGCGAGGAACTTCGGCCTCGGTCTGGCCTCGGGCCTGCTGAACCCGAAGAACGCCCTGTTCTACGTCAGTCTCGCGACGGCGGTGTCAGGAGCGGCAGCGATGTCGCTGGTCCTCTACGGAGTGTGGATGGTCGGCCTGGTCCTGGTGTGGGACATCCTGGTCGCCGTGCTGTTTGCTTCGCCGGCGGCGCTGAACCGTCTGGGACGCTTCGTCCCCGTGGTGACGAGGGGTGCCGGAGCATTCCTCGTCGTGTTCGGGGTCGTGATGGTCGTCGAACTCGTCACGGGGTTGGGATAGCGTGGGCCGAGTTCTCCGCGGACCGCTACTCCTGGTTCTGCGGCGGCATCGCGGTGATCGACGGGTGGTCGGTGCCGGTGGGGCCTATGCTGTCCGCCCCGCCGGGGGAGCCGATCTCATCGAAGAACGCGGCGTTGTAGTCGATGTAGTCCTCCCACTCGTCCGGCAGGTCGTCCTCGTAGAAGATGGCCTCGACCGGGCAGACCGGCTCACACGCTCCGCAGTCGATGCACTCGTCCGGGTGGATGTACAACGTGCGTTTTCCCTCGTAGATGCAGTCGACCGGGCACTCCTCGACACATGCCCGGTCCATCACGTCCACGCAGGGTTGTGCGATGACGTAGGTCATACGTCAGTTCTTGGCGGCGGCGAAGCGCTCGGCGACGTCGTCCCAGTTGAACACGTTCCAGACGGCCTTGACGTAGTCCGGCTTGACGTTCTTGTACTGCAGGTAGAAGGCGTGCTCCCACATGTCGAGCATCAGCAGCGGGGTGAGGTTGATCGAGGTGTTGCCCTGCTGGTCGGTGAGCTGCTCGACGACGAGGCGTCCGGCGATGTGGTCGTAACCCAGCACGGCCCAGCCGGAGCCGTAGAGGCCCAGGGCGGCCGAGGAGAACTGGTCCTTGAACTTGTCGAAGGAGCCGAAGTCGCGGGTGATGGCCTCGGCCAGTTCACCGGTGGGCTCGCCGCCGCCGTTGGGGGAGAGGTTCTTCCAGAAGATGGAGTGGTTGGTGTGGCCACCCAGGTTGAACGCGAGGTTCTTCGACAGCGCGCGGATCTGGTCGGGGTTGGTGCCTTCCTCGCGGGCCTTCTCGAGGGCCTCGAGGGCGGTGTTGGCGCCGGCGACGTAGGTCGCGTGGTGCTTGTCGTGGTGCAGCTGCATGATCTCGGCGGAGATGTGCGGCTCGAGGGCGTCGTAGTCGTAGGGCAGGTCGGGAAGCTCGTAGACAGCCATGGTTGGTGCTCCTTCTCGTCGGTGTCGATCTGCGGACCACGCTATTACCTCAAGTGCACTTGAGGTCAAGCCGGACGCGGCGCGCCGTCAGGAGAGGCGGCGCGCGCCCTGCCCGGTGGCGCTCAGAGCGTCCTGCGGGTTGAGCAGTGTGCAGGCCTTCAGCGAGAGGCAGCCGCAGCCGATGCAGCTGGTGAGCTCGCTCTCGAGGCGTTCAAGCCCGCGGCGCCGTTCCTCCAGCTCCTTCTTCCACCTGCGCGAGGCCACCTGCCATTCCTTGTGCGTGGGTGCCCGGTCCAACGGCACGCTGCTGAATGCGTCCTGCACGCTTTTCAGTGGGATGCCGAGGTTCTTCGCGACGCTGATCAGGGAGATCCGACGCAGCATGTGACGTGCGTAGAGGCGGTGGTTGCCGCCGGTGCGGACCGAGGCGATCAGCCCGAGGTCCTCGTAGTAGCGCAGCGCCGAGACCGCGGTGCCGGTGCGTCGGCTCGTCTCTCCGATGCTCAGGAGCTCGTCGGCGTTCGAGGTGTGGGTGTTCATGTCAGGGCCGCCTTTCGTCTCCGGAAACCTCGAGTGAGGATGAGGTTTCCCGTGCGTCCCGATGCTACGCGCGGCTGTTATGCTGCACTAATGACGTGGTTGCTGATCTTCGCCGCCCTGATGGTCCTGCTCGTCGGCGGTGCCATCCTCCCGCGGCGCGCCGCCTACCGCGGCCAGGAACCGGAGGAGCAGAAGCGTCCCGGATTTCCGTGGTTCTGGATCCTGTTCCCCCTGACGGTGTTCGCGATCGCCCTGGGGTTCGCGGCCTGGTTACCGGGGACTGCCGCCACCGTGGCTGATTTCGGGTGGACGATGTACATGCCGCTGGCAGATGCCGACGACGGCTTCGACAGTTCCTTGCTGTCGGATGCCGCTGCCGCGAACCTGCTCAGGATGCCGTGGGCGCGAATCGCCTACCCGCTGATCGCGGCGGCAGGTCTTGCGTTGTCGGTGTGGGCCTGGCGGAAGAGGCGCATATGAGTTGGGTCTTCCTGGGCAGCATCCTGGTGGTCGCGATGACCGGGGCGGTGATTCTGCCGCGGCGGGCGCGGCAGAAGAACCAGAGGAATCTGGCTTTTCCCTGGTTCTGGGTGTGCTACCCCGTGGCGGTGTTCGGGGTTGTCTCCACGATCGGGATGGTCCTGGACGCGCAGTTTTCGACGATCTACAACTCGCATGAGGATCCGATCGGCCTGTCGATGCCCTATCCGGGCGGCCGCGGATTCCCCGGCCTGCAGTTTCTGTCAAACGAACAGTTCAGCGAATTATTCGGGCCACTTCCCGTTGAAATATATTTCGCCTTCTTCCCACTCCTCGCCGTGGTGGGCGTGCTGACCGCGGTCATCGCCTGGCGAAAGGACAGGGTGTAGGCGAACGGTGTGATTGCTTACCGACCCTCCTTGTTGCGCTGAAGCGATTCGACCGTGGGCCGGCGAAGATCCGCACGCTCGCGGCGGAGCAGCAGCGTCAACGGGACCACGTACAGTGCGGCCACGCAGGCACCCACGGCCACCGGTCCGCTCGCGCCCATGGACGTTGCCAGCGTCATGCCGGCGATCCAGGAGCCGACGGCCGTACCGAAGTTGAAGGCCGCGGTCGCCATCGCCGACGCCAAGGTCGGTGCCTTGTCCGCGTAACGCACGGCCATGCCGATCAACACCGGGTTGGTGGACATGCCGAACAGACCGAGCAGGGCGACAAGAATGACCGTCACCACTGCGTTATGCGAGAACAGCAGCAGGGCGACGAGCACCAGGAACGTCGCTGCCGCGGAGAAGAACAGCAAGGCGAACGGACGACGCGCGCCGATGCTGCCACCCACGTTCGAGCCGATGAACGCCCCGACCCCGTAGCCGACGAGCACGAGTGGCACGGCGCTGGCAGGCAGCCCGCTGTTGTCGGTCAACAACGGGGCGATGAAGCTGTAGACGGCCAGCGAGGACCCGCAGACCACAGCGCAACCTGCGAGCACCAGCCACACGCGCCCGTCGCGCAGGGCGCGCAGTTCCGCGCGCAACGACGGCGCCGGTGCGTCCAGCGGATCGGGAGGGACCTGACGGAAGATGACCAGTGCACCGACGACCGCGAGCACGGCCAAGGCCCAGAACGGGCCGCGCCAGCCGACGGTCTGGCCGGCGAAGGAACCCAACGGGACGCCGACGACGTTGGCGAGCATCCCGCCGCCGAGCACGATGCCCAGCGCCTTCGACGACAGGGACGGGCCCGCAGCCTGCGCACCGACCACCGCGGCGACGGCCCAGAAGGCTCCGGTCGCCAGGGCGGTTAGGAAGCGGGCGGCGAGGATCAACGGCAGCAACGACGACAACGCCACGATGACGTGGCCCACCGCGAACACCAGGAGCGCGAGGGTGAGGGTCACGCGCCGCGGGAGCCGGAGCGTGAGCACCGCCATGGCCGGGGTGCCGACGATCATGCCGATGGCGAAGACGGTGATCATCAGTCCGGCGTCGGACACGGACACCGACAGGTCCTCGGCGATGTCCGGCAGGATTCCGGCGACGATGAACTCCGTGGTGCCCATGAGGAAGACACCGGCCGCCAGGACGTAGGTGACGAACGGAAGGCGGGCTTCGGTACCACTCACAGCGTCAGCATCACCTTGGTCGCGCGACGCTCGGACATCGCGGCGTAGCCCTCGGCGGCGTCCTCCATCGGCAGCGAGAGGTCGAAGACCTTGCCCGGGTTGATCTCACGAGCCCAGATCTTGGCGATGAGCTCCGGGAGGTAGCGCCGCACTGGGGCAGGGCCGCCGTGCAGGTGGACCTCGGCGAAGAAGACCTCGTCCATCGGCAGGTCCACGCCCTCGTGTGCAACACCCACGAAACCGACGTGCCCGCCACCGCGGGCCGAGTGGATGGCCTGCATGAAGGACTCGCGGGTACCGACCGCCTCGATCACGCTGTGCGCGCCCAGGCCGCCGGTCAGCTCGCGGACCTTCGCGACCCCGGCGTCCCCACGCTCCTCGACGATGTCGGTGGCACCGAACTCGCGCGCCAGCGCCTGGCGCTCAGCGTGCCGCGACATCGCGATGATCCTCTCGGCACCCATCTCCTTCGCCGCCAGCACACCCATCAGGCCGACCGCGCCGTCGCCGACCACGGCGACGGTCTTGCCGGGGCCGACGGCCGCGGCGTCCGCGGCGAACCACCCGGTACCCAGGACGTCCGACGCCGCCAGCAGGGACGGAACGAGGTCGGCGTCCGGCTCGCCGGGAGTGGCCACCAGCGTGCCGTCGGCGTGGGGGATCCGCGCGCGCTCGGCCTGGGTGCCGATGCCGGCGTGCACGAATTCGGCGTGGACGCACTTCGACGGGTAGCCGGACCGGCAGATCTCGCACTCGCCGCAGGAGATCACGAACGAGCCGACCACGTGGTCACCGGGTGCCACGGTGGTCACCGCGTCGCCGACCTCCTCGACCACGCCGACGTACTCGTGGCCCATGTGCAGGTGGTCGGCCGGCTCCACGCCCCGGTAGGGCCACAGGTCCGAGCCGCAGATGCAGGTCGCGGTGATGCGGATGACGGCGTCCGTCGGGTCGATGATTCGGGGGTCGTCGCGCTCGCCGACGCGGATCTGGCCGGGGGCGTCCATGATGACTGCACGCAAGGTGGTCTCCAATCGTGAAGGTTCGTGTCTCTACCTCGGTGAGTCAACCAGTCCCGGCGGGGCTGTGGGAGAGCCTGTCGGGCGGGGTACCGGCAGTACCTCCCTCAGCGGGGAGGAGGGCCCTATGCTCGGGGTATGGGCAACGGCATGGACAATAAGGCGGAGGTCAAGGAGTTCCTCACCACCCGGCGAGCCAAGGTCACCCCTGGCGAGGTGGGGCTTCCGGCGGGGACGAACCGGCGCGTACCGGGGCTGCGACGCAGCGAGGTCGCCACGCTGGCCGGCGTCAGCGTGGAGTACTACACGAAACTGGAACGCGGCGCGGTCGCCGGTGCGTCCCCCGAGGTCCTCGAGAGCCTGGCGCGCGCACTGCGCCTCGACGACGCCGAACGCGCCCACCTCTTCGACCTCGCCCACGCCGCCTCACCGACGGCGCGTCCCCCGAAGAGGCGCGACGGGCGCACCTGGACCCCGGGGCCCGGCCTGCAGTGGGCGCTGGACGCCGTCACCGCCGGCCCCGCCTTCGTACGCAACGGCCGGATGGACCTGCTGGCCACGAACACCCTGGCCGAGGCCTTCTACACGCAGCTCTACGACATGCCGGGGCGTCCCGCCGGCCCGCCGAACATCGCCCGCCAGGCCTTCCTCGACGACCGGGCCCGCGACTTCTACCCGGACTGGGAGGGCATGGCCGACATCACCGTGGCGATCCTGCGCACCGAGGCCGCCCGCGACCCCCACAACAAGGCGCTGCACGACCTCGTCGGGGAACTGTCTACCCGCAGCGACGAGTTCCGCACCCGGTGGGGAGCCCACGACGTGCGTCACCACGGCAGCGGCTTCAAGCATTTCCACCACCCGGAAGTCGGGGAGATGACCCTGGCCTACGAGGGACTGCGCATGGAGGGCGAGCGCGGACTGACCTGGACGATCTACGCCCCCGAACCCGGCTCACCGTCCGAGGACGCCATGAAGCTGCTCGCGTCGTGGGCAGCTACCGGGGCAGCTACTGGTGCAACCGGCGCCGAACTCGGGGACGTCACCCGTCCGCGGCACCTGAGTTGATCTCGTCGAGGGGCACGTGCGCCCGGTCCCGGAAGAGCAGCAGCATCGGGATCCCGGCGAACACGATGATCGCCACGGCGTACCACGCCGGGGCGTAAGGCGAACCGGTGACCGTCATCAGCCACGTCGCCACGAAGGGCGACAACCCGCCGAACAGAACCGTGGCCGTGTTGTAGCCGATCGCCATGCCCGAGAAACGTCCCACCGCGGTGAACTGCTCGGGGACGGCGGAGGCGGCGACCGCGCTCCAGCCCGCCGCCGGCACGGCGAGCAGCGCACCGCCCAGCAGCGCCGTCGACCCCGTCCCACCGCCGAGCATCATGTACGCCGGGATCGTCGTGGCCAGGATGACCACGCCGACGAAGATGAACACGGGGCGTCGTCCGAAACGGTCGGACGCCACACCGGCCAGCGGTGTCACCAGGATCGCCACCACCGCGGCGACCGTCCCCAGCCACAGGGACGTGGAACTGTCGATCGAGGCGGTGGTCTCCAGGTACGTCGGCACGTTGGTGATGTTGAGGAAGTACGCCGCCGAGCCCACCGACGACACCAGGAACGCCACCAGCACGGCACGCGGATGGGTCCTCAGCACCGTCACCAGCGGGGAGCGGGCGGTGTTCTCCGCGGTGTCCTTGACCTCGGTGAAGGTCTCCGTCTCATCCATCAGCCGGCGCATCGGCACCATCACCGCGGCGAGCAGTGCGCCCACGAGGAACAGCACGCGCCACCCCCAGGCGTCCAGGTCCTCGGCGCTCAGGAACCGCGCCATCAGGTAGCCGCCGCCGACCGCCAGCAGCGAGCCGACCTCCGAGTTCGCCGCCGCCCAGCTCGCCGCCAACCCGCGGCGGCCGTCTCTGGCCGACTCCACCAGGTAGACCATGATGCCGGTGTACTCCGCGCCCACGGCGAACCCGGCCACGCACCGCAGCACCAGCACCCCGACACCGCCCCAGATCCCGATGGTGTCGAACCCGGGCATCACCGCGATGCCCGCCAACGCCACCGCCATCAGCGACGCCGAGACGATCAACGACGACTTGCGTCCGATGCGGTCACCCAGGTGCCCGAAGACCATCGCGCCGAGGGGACGGAACACGAAGCCGGCCGCGCCGAGCGCGAGGGTGAGCAGCAGTGAACCGTCGTCGCCGTTGAAGAAGGTATTCGCCAGACTCGCCGAGACGTAGAAGAAGATCGAGAAGTCGTACCACTCGACGATCGTGCCGAAGGCGGCGACGAACATCGACTGGCGGCGTCGCTGGCGGCGTCGGGTGGTGGGCACGCAGGGAGCCCTTTCCGTCGGGGAAAATGTCGTGCCGACAGTACGCCCCGTGCTCATACCTGGGTATGAGGTGTGGGACCCCAAACCGTCCCCGGAGATCCCCCCGCAGGTCGATGTGCCGGCAGGGGGCCGGGGAGAAGACTTGGGAACCATGATCACAGTAGAGAAGATGTCGAAGAGGTACGGCCGTTCCGGTACACCGGCCGTCGAGGAACTCTCGTTCACCGTGCCGGACGCCGCCGTCACCGGCTTCCTGGGCCCCAACGGCGCCGGCAAGTCCACCACGATGCGCTGCATGCTCGGACTCGACCGCCCCACCGCCGGGCACACCGAGTTCGACGGGCAGGAGTTCCGGAACGTCGCCGACAAGCCCGCCACCGCAGGCGCCCTGCTGGAGGCCACCTGGTTCACCCCGGGACGCAGCGGACGCTCACACCTGAAGGTACTGGCGCGCAGCGCGGGCATCCCCGACTCCCGCGTGGACAAGTGTCTGCAGCTGGTGGGGCTGGCCTCCGCCGGGGACAAGAAGGTCGGCGGCTACTCGCTGGGCATGAAGCAGCGTCTCGGCCTCGCCGGTGCGCTGCTGGGCGACCCGGCGCACCTGGTCCTCGACGAGCCGGTCAACGGGCTCGACCCCGAGGGCGTCAGCTGGATGCGGCACACCATCCGCGCCCTGGCGGGGGAGGGGCGGGCCGTGCTGGTGTCCTCCCACCTGCTCTCCGAGATGCAGCAGACCGCCGACCGGCTGGTCGTGATCGGCAAGGGACGCATGATCGGCGAGTACTCGATGGACGAGTTCCTCGCCTGCGGCGCCCACGTGCTCGTCGAGACGACCGACGCCCGCGCCGGGAGGACGCTGTGCTCCGCGCTGGGTACCGCCGGTTTCACCGCCGGCTACGCAGTGGGGAAGGACGCCGACCGGGCGTCCGGCTCCCAGATCACCGTGGACGTCCCCGACGGGGTCGGCGACGTGGTGGTGCGACGCGCCGTCGCCGAGACCGCCCTCACCGCAGGCGTCCTGGTCACCGGGCTGCACGCGCAGAGCGAGGACCTGGAGTCGCGCTTCCTGGCCGCCACCGCCGACGCCCAGGAGTACCGGACCGACAGCGCCGACGGTACCGAGAGCACCGAAACCACCGTCCTGACCACCGGAAAGTAGAACCACCCATGAATACACTGCTCACGTCCCTGCGCTCCGAGACCACCAAACTGTTCAGCGTCCGTGCCACGCTGGTGTACGCCGTCCTGCTGGCGGGTTCCCTGTTCGGACCCGTCGTCCTGATGGGCGTCTTCGGCGACCGCCCCGGTTTCGACTGGGCGACGATCACCTTCGGCTACCAGATCTTCCTGCTCATCGCGGTGATCTTCGCCGCATCCTCCACCGCCGGCGACATCCGCAACCACATGCACGCCCAGGCGTTCCTGACCCAGGCCGGACGCTGGCAGTGGGTGGTGGCGAAGATGCTGGTCGCCGCCGTCTTCGTCGCGGTTCTCTACGTGGTGGGCATCGCCCTGTCCCTCGGCGTCGCCGCGGTGCTGGGCTCCGGGCTTCAGCTCGGTGCCGGCGCGAGTGCGGCCTATGTGCCGCTGATCAGCTCGGTGCTGTTCGCGGCGGCGAGCGTGGGCCTGGCCTGCGTGATCCGCAGCCAGGTCGGCGCGGTCGCCGTGCCCGTCGCCTGGATCCTGCTGATCGACAGCATGGTGGGCTACGCCGCCCAACAGTTCGACGCCTTCCGCCCGCTCGCCGCGATCGCCCCGGTCCAGCGCCAGGACCAGCTGATCAGCGGGGTCGACCCGCTGAGCCTCGGGATCGCCCCGGCGGTCTGCTACCTGGTCATCATCGGCTGGTTCGTGGTCCTCGGCGGGGTCGGCCTGTGGCGGAACGCGACGGCGGACGTCCGGTAGTTTTCCCGAAGTATGCGGAACTCCCGCGCGGGGGAGGTGTGGCGTTCTATCATCGTCGGGATCCCGCACTGTACCGACCACTCCACGGAGGGCCCATGCTGAAGCCGAGTCCGCGCCAACTGAAGACTCTCCTGGGGGTCTTCCCGCCCTACTTCGGTTCGGGTATCCGCATCAACTACATCGCCAACGACGGCTCCCGGGTGATCACCTCGCACCGTCCACGCCGCGTCAACGCCAACCTGGTCGGCACCGCGTTCGGCGGCACGATCCAGACCATGACGGACGGCTTCTACCTGTTCATGGGGCTGACCCGCCTGGGTGGGGCCTACAACGTGTGGGACGCGGAGTCCCACGTGGTCTACCGCAAGCCCGGCCGCGGCCGGATCGTCGCCGACATGCGGACCGACGACGAGACCTTCGAACTGATCCGGGAGAAGACCGCCGACGGGTCGAAGTACCTCCACTGGTTCGACACCGACATCACCGACGAGAAGGGCGACGTGGTCGCCAGCGTGCGCAGCCGGGTGTACTTCCGGAGGAAGCAGGCGCGTAGCTGAGAGCAGATTATGCCGTGGATGTCATATAATGCGTGGTCATGGACACATCTCCGGCGGACCGTGCTGGCGCAAAAGGTATCCGTGACGAACTGGGCCTGCTCGCCGACTTGGGCTGCGGCTTCCTGGAGTCCGGGCAGCCCGGCTGGCGGGTCGGGGAGACCCTGAAGCAGTGCGCGGACACCCGGGGCCTGATGGGGTTCCACTTCACCACCGTCGGGCGCCTCGTCATCGTCGAGGCGTCCCTGCCCGACAGCGGCACGGTGACGGTCACCACCTCGGCCAAGGCACTGGACCTCATCGACTGCACCCGCTCCTGGCAGCTGCACCGGCTCGCCGAGGAGATCACCGGGGAGGGGGAGGACACCTCCGGGCCCACCGAACGCAGCATCAACTCGCTGCACGAGCAGGTCACCCGGCTACGGGCGATCAGCACCCCGTGGTGGGCGGTGGCCGGCGGCACCACGATGCTCGCCTTCGTGATCTCGATGCAGCTCGGGGTGGGGTGGCAGGCGTGGCTGGCAGCGGCCGGGGTGCAGCTGGTCACGGCCTTCTGCGGGCAGGCGTTGGGGAAGTTCCGGATGCCGGAGCTGTTCTCCACGGTGATCAAGAGCGCGATCGCCGGCACACTGGCGACCGTGCTGGTTCTGGTCGACGTGCTCGACCCGGTGGCGGCGGCCGCGGCGATCGCGGTGAACTGGCTGTTGATCATCCCGTTACCCCAGGTCATCGGGGCGATGACCGATGTCATCGACGGTGACTACCTCTCGGCGGTGACCCGCGCGGGAAGTGTGGTGGTCACCGCGTTCGGGCTGGCGATCAGCGGCGTCTACGTCTTCACTCTCGGGGAGGTGCTGGACATGGACCACCCGCTGATCAGCGACGTGCCGGGGTTGCCGTGGTACCTGGCGTTGGTGTTCTCCGGGCTCGGGGCCCTGGCCAACGCCTTCGCCAACGGCGGGTGGCTGCGGTTGGCGCTGCCGGCGGTGACCATCGGTGTGGCCACCGGCGTGGTCAACCAGTTCCTCCTGGTCGTGGCCGGGGCGTCCACGGTGTGGGCGGCGGCCGGTGCGGCCACGGTACTGGGCGCGGTGTCGGTGATGATGGCGGTGCGTACCGGCTACCCGGACCACGTCTTCGCGCTGATGGGTGTCACGGGCGCGGTCCTGCCCGGGATCGCCGTGGTCTCCGGGATCCTCGAGGTTATGGGAGGGGAGTCCGGGGCGGAGCACTTCGTGTCCGCGGTGACGGTGTGCGTGGCGATCGGCACCGGGACGGCACTCGGTGCCTTCGTGGCCAACCGGACGCGGGAGTTCCTGAGGGCACGGCGGACACCTCAGCCCCGGTGACCGCGTGATTCTCAGGCGCTGGGCTTGGACTTCTTGTTCTGCAGCTGCTTGATGCCGAGCCAGCCGACGAGCACGATCAGCACGATCGGGAGCAGCTTGACGATGACCGCCACGGCACCGGCGAACGCGGTGGAGATGGCGATCACCGCGAGGATGAGCGTGAGGATGGTCAGCGCCACCGACAGGCTCTTGCGGTCCTGGTCCCAGGCGAACCAGGCGCCTGCGCCGGACAGCGCGCCGAGGATCAGGGTGGTGATTGCGGTACCGAACATGACGGTGTCCTTTCACGGTGCGTGAACTTGAAACTTCGAGCCCCGTGGGACGGTGTGCCCAGGGGTATCCACGAGCATACGTAACGCCCGTTACTCTCGTAGGACATGGACACCACGACAGGAACTGAACACGACAGACCACTGGCACTCGTCACCGGCGGCTCGCGCGGGATCGGGGCGGCCATCGTCGAGGACCTTTCGCGCACGCACCGGGTGATCTCCTGGTCCAGCGCGGACGTCGACCTCAGCGACCCGGCGTCGATCGCGCAGGCGGTGGAGCGTCTGCAGGACGGTGAGCAGGACGGGCTGGGGCGGTTGGACGTGCTCGTCCACTCCGCGGGGCTGGCCGGCGAGTCCACGGTGGGGGAGACGGGCTGGGAGCGGTGGCAGGAGATGTTCGCGGTCAACGTCTTCGGCGTGGCCGAACTCACCCGACTGCTGCTCCCCGCCCTGCGGGCGGCCGGCGGCACGGTGGTCGCGATCAACTCGGGCTCCGGTTTCCGCTCCGGGGCGGCCCAGGGTCCCTACTCCGGGACGAAGTTCGCGCTGCGGGCCGTCACGGACGCCCTACGGGAGGAGGAGCGGGGCCGGGTGCGGGTCAGCTCCGTGCACCCGGGCCGAGTCGACACCGACATGCAGGTCTCCCTGCAACAGGGGCGGGGCAACACCGACTACGACGGGACGCGCTACGTCGCCCCCGCGTCGGTGGCGGCGGCCGTCCGGCTGGCGGTGGACACCACCGACGAGGCGATCATCGAGGAGGTGTCCGTCCGCCCGGTCCGCGGCTGAGTGTTGCTGCTGAACGCTACTTCAGGATCTTGAAGGTCTTGCCGGCGAGCAGCAGGACGGTCATCACCGCGGCGTAGGCGCGCGGCTTGAGGAACTCCGGGCCGCGGATCGGCAGGACGCGCTCGTCGGTGACGTTCTGGGTCTCGGTGTACTTCAGCAGACCGTGGGAGCCCTGGCGACGTCCCTGCCCGGACTCGCCGGTGCCACCCATCTCGTTGTCCACGGAGGCGAAGGCGGCGGCGTAGCCGTCGTTGATGTTCACCGTGCCGGAGAACAGTCGCTCGGCGATGCCGGTGGCGGTCTTCGAGGGGCCGAAGACCGCGGAGTTCAGGCCGTAGTTGGTGTCGTTGGCCTTCTCCACGGCCTCGTCGTGGGAGTCGACCTTCTCGACGTACACGACCGGACCGAAGACCTCGCCGCGCTTGATCTCCGCCTCCTCGGTGACGTCGGTGAACACGGTCGGCTCGTAGAAGTAGGGGCCCAGGTCGGGACGCGCCTTGCCGCCGGCGACGAGGGTGGCACCCTTGTCGACCGCGTCGTCCACCATCTTCTCGACCGTGGACATCTGGCTGGCGCCGCTCAGCGAACCCATCTGGATGTTCCAGTCGAACCCGGCGCCGAGCCGCAGGTCCTTGGTGGCCTGGGCGAACTTCGGGACGAAGGCGTCGTAACGGTCCTTGTGCACGTAGATGCGCTCGATGGACACGCACAGCTGACCCGAGTTCGAGAAGCAGCCGGTCAGCACGGTGGGCATGATCTTGTCCAGGTCGGCGTCGCCGGTGATGATCATCGGGTTCTTGCCGCCGAGCTCGGCGGAGTAGTCGATGAGGCGACGGCCGGCGATCTCGCCGAGCTTCTTGCCGGTCTCCGTGGAGCCGGTGAACATGAGGTGGTCGCACTGCTCGGCGATGGAGTTACCCACCACGCGTCCCGGGCCGGTCACCAGCTGCACGAGCCCGCGGGGCATGCCGGACTCGAAGAGCAGTTTGAAGGCGTACAGCGCGGAGAACGGGGTGGAGGAGTCCGGCTTGGCGACGAGCCCGTTTCCGGCGGCGAGGGCGGGCAGCGCGTCCGACAGGGCCAGCGTCAGCGGGTAGTTCCAGGGGCTGATCTGGCCGATGACGCCCTTGGGCAGGTGGCGTTCGGTGGTCTTGGTGAGCACGGGCATCACGCCGGCACGGTGCTTCGGCTTGAGGAGCTTGTGCACCTGGTTGCCGTAGTAGCGGGCGGTGATCGCGCAGTGGATCACCTCCTCGTAGGCGGAGTCGCGCGACTTGCCGGTCTCCAGCTGGATGATGTCCATCATCGTCTTCTGGTTCTTGAGCAGGGTGTCGTGGAACTTGAGCAGGATCTTCCCGCGCTTCTTCGGGTCGACCTCCGCCCACCGCGTCTGGGCCGCGCGGGCGCGACGGAACGCCTCGTCGACGTCGTCCTCCGTGCCGCGGCCGACCCAGCCGATGGTCTCGCCGGTGAACGGGCCCTCGATCTCGAGGCGGTCGCCGTTGTCGATGCTTCCGGTCGCTGCGTTTACGGTGAGGGCCCGGAGCTCGGACGCCAGGGCGTCGGGGAGGGGGCCGGTTGCCAGGGTCTTTTTCGTCATGTGAAGCACAGTATCGAAGAATCGGGACGCACTTCGCGGAATTGTGTAATCACGCCTACGGGAACACGGGGCGGGGTCTGTACGTTGTTATGGTGTACAGCAGTAACCGCGTTCACTCGGGACGTCGGCGTCGGCGACGGCGACCGGCCCAGGTGGGGCCGCGGGGGACACAGACTAGAGAATGTGACGGAAGGACAAAGACGTCGTGAGAAGTTCGAACCCCTTTATGAGTTCGCTGGCCCAGTCGGAGGGCTCCGCCCAGGGCCGGCAGGGGCAGTCCGCCGCATACCAGCAGGGCTACCAGTCCGCGGGGGAGCAGTGGGGCCAGCAGGGTCAGCAGACCCAGCAGCAGCCCGGGTACCAGCAGTCCCCGAATTACGGTGCCCAGACCGGTAGCTCCGACCGCCCGATGACCATCGACGACGTGGTCACCAAGACCGGCATCACACTGGCGGTCATCGTGGTCATGGCCGCGGTGAACTTCATGATCGGCATGAGCAACGAGAGCCTGGCGATGACGCTGACCTTCGTCGGTGCCATCGGTGGCCTCGTGGCCGTGCTGGTCTCCGCGTTCGGCAAGAAGTACGGCTCCCCGGTCGTCACCCTGGTCTACGCGGCCTTCGAGGGCCTGTTCGTCGGTGGCTTCTCCTTCATGTTCACCAGCGTGGAGTTCAGCGGCGGTGCCAACGCCGGCGCGATGATCTTCCAGGCCGTGCTCGGCACCATCGGCGTGTTCGCCGGCATGCTGATCGTCTACAAGACCGGCGCGATCCGCGTGACCCCGAAGTTCACCAAGATGCTCCTCGGCGCCATGGTCGGTGTCCTGGTGCTGGTGCTCGGTAACTTCGTCTACGCCATGATCACCGGCGAGAACAGCATGCTGCGCGACGGCGGCCCGCTCGCCATCATCTTCTCGCTCGTCTGCATCGGTCTGGCCGCCATGAGCTTCCTGGCCGACTTCGACCAGGCGGACAAGATGATCCGCGCCGGTGCACCGTCCCGCTACTCCTGGGGCGTCGCCCTCGGCCTTGCCGTCACCCTGGTCTGGCTCTACACCGAGATCCTGCGACTGCTGTCCTACTTCAACAGGGACTAGCAGCCCACGGCAACATGAGAACCGCCCCACCGGAGAGGATTCCGGTGGGGCGGTTCTTTTGTCTTACCCGGGGGGCCGTTGCCGGCCCGTCGCGTCCTACTGCTCGGCGCGGGGGACGTCGCGGTCCGGGTCGTAGGGCTCCGCCTTGACCAGGGTCACGGTGATCGTGTCGCCCGTCGGGCTCTTGTACTCGCGGGACTCACCCTCCTTGGCGCCGATCAGCGCGGCGCCCAGCGGGGCGTCGGTGGAGTAGGTCTCCAGGTCGGGGTTGGAGGACTCCAGACCGCGGGTACCGATCAGGAAGGTCTCCTTGTCGTCCTCGTCGCCGTCGTAGTAGATGTGCACCACGGAACCGACGAGAGCCACACCGGACTCCTGCGGGGCCTCACCGATGGTGGCGCTGTCCAGCAGCTCCTCGAGGTAGGCGATGCGGGCCTCCTCCTGGCCCTGCTGCTCGCGGGCGGCGTGGTAGCCGCCGTTCTCCTTGAGGTCACCCTCTTCACGGCGCTCGTTGATCTCGGCGGCCAGAGCGGGACGATTCGCCTTCAGCGCGTTGAGCTCGTCGTTGAGCCGGTCGAAGGATTCCTGGGTGAGCCAGGTCGTCTGATTGTCTGCCATGAGCGTTCGCGTCCTCCTGCAGGTAGACCACAGTGTTCAGCCTGTTTTGCCGGACAGGGTCTGAGGTCGTTCGGGAAAAGCCGCGGGGCGGTCCCCACGGCACAGTTGTCGGGGCACAGTGTACCACCAGGGGGATTCGGGTGATTCCCCCGTGTCGTCAGGTGGCCGTCAGTCTTCGTCGATGCCGGAGGTGTGTTCGGAATCGAGGTAGTCGGGGAAGACCGTGGAGCAGCCGTACACGTCGGGGGCGACAGGACGTCCCGTCGTCGGGATGTCGACGACCAGGCGCGTGCTGGACGTGCCGCCGGCGGCGACGACCGCCTCGCGGCGTCCGATCTCCGCGCGCGACTCGTCGAGGGCGGTGACGATGCAGTAGGCGGGCTTGTCGGTGTCGTCTCGCGTGATGTCGACGGTCATCCGCAGGGTGTCGTCGCCGACGAGTTCGTGGCCCGCGGCGTCGCCGGTGGCGTCGGCACTGGTGCTGTTGCGGAACTGCGAGAACACGTAGACACCGACCGCGATCAACAGGATCACGATGCCGATGACGATGAACTTGCCGCTCACACCCTGTTGACGGGAGGAACCGTAGGTCGCCTTGCTCATTCCACAAATCGTAGGCCCTGCCACCATGGAATAGCCAGTCGAACGGATTGGACGCGCCCCGGCCGGAAGCGTTGAATGGGTGAGTTGACCGAAACAGACCACGAAGACGACGACTGAAGGGGTGCGATCCGTGAGCGAAGGAGCTCCCGACCACAGCACAGAATGCTCGACCGCAGAGAGCCGGCCCGGTCAGGGTCTGCGGCTCCTGGCCGTCCACGCCCATCCGGACGACGAGTCCAGCAAGGGGGCGGCGGCGATGGCACGCTACGCCGACGAGGGCGTCGAGGTCATGGTGCTCACCTGCACCGGTGGCGAACGCGGCAGCATCCTGAACCCGAAGATGGACGTCCCCGGCGTCGTGGACAACATGAACGACGTCCGCCGCCAGGAGATGGCCCGGGCCGCCGACATCCTCGGCGTCACCCACCGCTGGCTCGGTTACGTCGACTCCGGACTCCCCGAGGGGGACCCGCTGCCGCCGCTGCCGGAGGGGTGCTTCGCGCTCGCGGACACCGAGGCGGTCACCCTGGAACTCACCCGGGTGATTCGGGACTTCCGCCCGCACGTGGTCATCACCTACGACGAGAACGGCGGCTACCCGCACCCCGACCACATCAAGACCCACGCGGTGAGCATGCGCGCCTACGACGCCGCCGCGGACCCGGACTACCACCCGGAGGTCGGACGCCCGTGGGAGGTGCAGAAGGTGTACTACACGCACGGTTTCATCAAACGTCGTTTCGAGCTGCTCGCCCAGGCCAGCCTCGAGTCCGGCGACGACAACGCCACGGTGGCGCTGGACCGGTGGAAGGACATGCCCGACATCATGCCGCGGGTGACCACCCGTGTGGAGTGCGCGCCGTGGTTCGAGCGTCGGGACGACGCCCTGCGGGCCCACGCCACCCAGATCGACCCCGAGGGCCCGTTCTTCGCCGTGCCCACCGCCCTGCAGCAGCAGGTCTGGACCACCGAGGAATTCGAGCTCGCCAAGTCCCGGGTGGAGACCAGCCTGCCCGAGGACGACCTTTTCGCCGGCGTCGTGCCCGAATGAGGCTGACTGCCGCTACCTTCGATAGGCTCTGAAGACATGATCACGGTTTCCCCGTCCCTAACCTCCACCGTCTCCCTGGTTGCCCAGGAACAGGTCAACCGCGGCCCGCAGGGGCCGGAGTTCGGTAAGGCGGCACCCGTCGGTCTGCTGGTGATCGTGGGCCTGCTCGTCGTCATCCTGGCCCTGGGCTACCTGTTCAACCGGCGTATGCGCAAGATGCACAAGCGGCGCGACTTCGCCGAGGCCAACGGCATCGACCCGTTCGACATCGACACCATCGACCGGCGGATGGCGCAGGAGGAGGCCGCGGACGTGGAGAACACCCGCCGCAACGCCGCCGAACGGGCCGGGATCGACGCGCACGACGGGGACGACGTGCGCAGCACCGACGGAGAAGATGCAGGTGGCGACCAGCGGTGATTCTCTACTCGCTCTACGAGCGACGACTGCAGCGTGAGCTGAAGGGCCGTCGGCGGCCCAAGCACGTCGCCATCATGTGCGACGGTAACCGCCGGTGGGCCCGCGAGAACGGCTTCACCGACGTCTCCCACGGCCACCGTGTGGGGGCGAAGAAGATCGTCGAGGTCGTCGACTGGTGCGACGAGCAGGACATCGAGTCGGTGACCGTCTACCTGCTCAGCACCGAGAACCTGCGCCGGAGCGCCGAGGAGCTCGGCCTGCTGATGCGGATCATCGGCGACGTCTCCGACGAGCTCGCCGCCGCCAAGGGGCGTTTCCGGCTGCACGTCATGGGACGGCTCGACCTCATCCCCGACGAGCTGCGTGAGCGTATGCGTCATGCTGAGGCGCGGACGGCCGACCACACCGGGGTGCACGTCAACATCGCCGTCGGCTACGGCGGACGGCAGGAGATCGTCGACGGCGTCCAGAAGCTCGTCGACGAGCTCGCAGGCAAGGGGATCGCACCGGAGGAGATGAGCGCGCACATCACCGACGGCGCCATCGGCGACCACCTCTACACCTCCGGGCAACCGGACCCGGACCTGGTGATCAGGACGTCCGGCGAACAGCGTCTGTCCGGCTTCCTGCTGTGGCAGTCGGCGTACTCGGAGATCTGGTTCACCGACACCTACTGGCCGGCGTTCCGCCGCCTGGACTTCCTGCGCGCCCTGCGCGACTTCTCCGTGCGCGAACGCCGCTACGGCAAGTAGGCACACAGGTCGTCCCGGGGGAGGACGCCCCTAGATCTTGCGCATCCGTACCGCCTCCACCAGGTGGTCGGGGCCCTTGCGCAGGACCAGGGAGGCGCGCACCCGGGTGGGCAGGATGTTCTCCACCAGGTTCGGCAGGTTCACCGTCTGCCAGATCTCGCGGGCGACGACCAGCGCGTCTTCGTCGCTCAACGCCGCGTAGTAGCGGAAGTGGGCGTCCGGCTTGCGGAAGGCGGTGTTCTTCAGCTTCAGGAAGCGCTCCACGTACCAGCGTTCGATGTCCCTGCGGTCGGCGTCCACGTAGACCGAGAAGTCGAAGAGGTCGGAGACCATCAACGTGGGCCCCGTCTGCAGCACGTTGAGCCCCTCGACGATGAGGATGTCCGGACGGTCCACGACGTGGACCTCGTCGAGGCGGTCGTACTTCTCGTGCGAGTACACCGGCGCGGGCACCCGCGGCACCCCCGACTTCACCGCGGTGACGAAGTTGAGCAGGGCCTTCTGGTCGTAGCTCTCCGGGTATCCCTTGCGGCCCATCATGTGCCGCTTGTTGAGTTCGTCGGCCGGGTAGAGGAAACCGTCGGTGGTGATCAGGTCCACCCGCGGCCGGGACTCCCAGCGCTGCAGCAGGACCTGCAGCAGGCGGGCGGTGGTCGACTTGCCCACCGCCACGGAGCCCGAGACGCCGATGATGAACGGGACGTGGGGCATGTCCTCGCCCAGGAAGGTCTGCGTGGCACGGTTGAGCTGCCGGATCGCCTCGAAACGCAGGTCGATCATCCGCGACAGGGGGAGGTAGACCTCGCTGACCTCGTCCATGTCGATGTCCTCACCGATGCCGCGCAGCTCCTCGAGTTCCCCGGAACTCAGGACCTGGGGCATGGAACTCCGTAAGGAGCGCCACTGCGACCGGTCGAGCTCGATGTAGGGGGAGTACTCGTCGGGGTTACGGGCTGGCATGGAGGCTATTGTGCTACCCCGGCACCATGTGGGGCCAATCACCCGCCAGCAGTGCCCGCAGGTGTGTCAGGTTATGATGTTTCGTGATTGATCTGATCCAGTGCGGCCGACGTGAAAGGCGATCCACCCCATGAGCCAGACGAACCACCCAGACCAGTCCCAGCACAACGCTGAACTGGCGGACTTCGACCCGGAGGTGGCCGCGGCCATCGCCGGCGAACTCTCCCGCCAGCGGGACACCCTGGAGATGATCGCGAGCGAGAACTTCGTTCCGCGCGCGGTCCTCCAGGCGCAGGGCTCCGTTCTGACGAACAAGTACGCCGAGGGCTACCCCGGACGCCGCTACTACGGCGGTTGTGAGCACGTCGACGTCATCGAGGACCTGGCCCGCGAGCGCGCCAAGGCCGTCTTCGGCGCCGAGTTCGCCAACGTGCAGCCGCACTCCGGCGCACAGGCCAACGCCGCGGTCCTGATGGCCCTGGCCAACCCCGGCGACAAGATCATGGGTCTCTCGCTGGCCCACGGTGGTCACCTGACCCACGGCATGAAGCTGAACTTCTCCGGCAAGCTCTACGAGGTCGCCGCCTACGAGGTCGACCCGGAGACCTTCCGCCTGGACATGGACAAGGTCCGTGAGCAGGCCATCAAGGAGAAGCCGGCCGTGATCATCGGCGGCTGGTCGGCCTACCCGCGTCACCAGGACTTCGCCGCCTTCCGTGAGATCGCCGACGAGGTCGGGGCGAAGCTGTGGGTGGACATGGCCCACTTCGCCGGCCTCGTCGCCGCCGACCTGCACCCGTCGCCCGTGCCCTACGCCGACGTGGTCTCCACCACCGTGCACAAGACCCTCGGCGGCCCGCGTTCCGGCATGATCCTGGCGAAGCAGGAGTGGGCCAAGAAGCTCAACTCCGCGGTCTTCCCGGGCCAGCAGGGCGGCCCGCTGATGCACGTCGTCGCCGCGAAGGCCGTGTCGATGAAGGTCGCGCAGACGGACGACTTCCGTGACCGTCAGGCACGCACCCTCGAGGGCGCGAAGATCCTCGCCGAGCGGCTCACCGCCCAGGACACCACCGACGCCGGCGTGCAGGTGCTCACCGGCGGCACGGACGTCCACCTCGTCCTGGCGGACCTGCGCAACTCCGAGCTCAACGGCCAGGAGGCCGAGGACCTGCTCCACGAGGTCGGCATCACCGTCAACCGCAATGCGGTGCCCTTCGACCCGCGCCCGCCGATGGTCACCTCGGGCCTGCGTATCGGCACGTCCGCCCTGGCGTCCCGCGGTCTGGACGCCGAGGCGTTCACCGAGGTCGCCGATGTCATCGGCACCGCCCTGGCCAAGGGCAAGGCGGCCGACACCGAGGCGCTGCGTGCCCGCGTCGACAAGGTTGCCGCGGACTTCCCCCTGTACCCGGGGCTGGAGGACTGGAAGATCAACTGACCCGGACCTAGTGTTGGCGTCATGAACGCTGCACACCGGGCACTGATCGTCGTCGACGTCCAGAACGACTTCTGCCCAGGGGGTTCCCTGGGCACGGAGAAGGGGGCGGACGTCGCGGCGGCGATCACGCAACACCTGCGTGCCCACGGCGAGCGCTACGGCGTCGTCGTGGGGACGAAGGACTGGCACATCGACCCCGCCGGGCACTTCGCGCCCGACGGGGTCGAACCCGACTTCGAGGAGACCTGGCCGGTGCACTGCGTGGCCGGGACCCACGGCGCGCAGCTGCACCCGGCGCTGGACGCGTCGCTCGTGGACGCGTGGTTCCTGAAGGGGGAGTACACCGCGGCCTACTCCGGCTTCGAGGGGCACCTGGAGGACGGTGCGGGGGAGGACGGCGCGGGCGCCGCCGGTGCTGCGGAGGGCGGCACCCTGGCGGCGTGGCTGCGCTCACGCGGCGTCACCGAGGTGACGGTGTGCGGCATCGCCACGGACTTCTGCGTGCGTGCCACGGCCCTCGACGCGGTGGCGGAGGGCTTCACGGTGGAGCTGCTCAGTGAGCTGTGCTCGCCGGTGACCGTGACCGGAGGGGCGGTGGCCGTGGAGCAGATGGCCTACGTGGGGGTCACCGTGGCGTGAGCCCGGCACACGGCAACCCGGGAGGCTGGTCGGACCAGCCTCCCGGGTTGCCGAGTCATGCAGGAGAGGTGAGGGGGAGGGGTGGGTGCTACTTCTCGCCCTTGGCCAGCTTGCGGCTGATGATCTCGAGCATGATCTCGTTGGGGCCGCCGTAGATCGGCTGGACGCGGGAGTCGAGGTAGTGCGTGGCGATGGGGTACTCCAGCATGAAGCCGTAGCCACCGTGCAGCTGGACGGCGGTGTTGACGACCTTGATCTGCAGCTCGGTGGTCAGGTACTTGGCCATCGACGCGGTGGTCTCGTCGAGCTCACCCTTGACCTTGGCGGCCACGGCGGCGTCCACGAAGGACTGTGCGGACTGGATCTCGGTGGCCATCTTGGCCAGCTCCCAGCGGTAGGCCTGGTGGTCCACCAGACGGTTGCCGAAGGTCTTGCGCTCCTGGGAGTGCTTGTACACCAGGTCGAAGGCGCGGCGGGACGTCGCGATGGAACCCACGGCGATGGAGACGCGCTCCTGGGCCAGGTTCGTGCGCAGGTAGCCGAAGCCGGCGCCCTCCTCGCCGAGGAGGTTCTCGGCAGGGACCTTGACGTTCTCGAAGGACAGCTCGGCGGTGTCCTGTGCCTTCAGGCCGACCTTCTTCAGCGGTGCGGCCTTGGTGTAGCCCTCCATGCCGTCCTCGACGATCAGCAGGGAGACACCGGCACGACCCTTGGAGGGGTCGGTGATGGCGACGACGATGGTGAAGTCGGCCTGGATGCCGTTGGAGATGAAGGTCTTGGAACCGTTGAGGACGAAGTTGCCGTCCTCGTCGCGCGGGGCGGTGGTGCGGATGCCTGCGAGGTCCGCGCCGGCACCGGGCTCGGTCATGGCGATCGCGGCGATCTTGTCACCGGCGCACAGCGGGCGGAGGAACTTCTCCTTCTGCTCGTCGTTGGCGAAACGCTCGAGGTAGGGGATCACCAGGTCGTTGATGACCTGGAGGGAGACGATGACCGAACCGCAGTCGGCCTCGGCGAGCTCCTCGGAGAGGATGGCGTTGAAACGGTAGTCCTGCATTCCGCCGCCGCCGAACTCCTCGGGGGAGGTGATACCCAGCAGTCCGAGGTTACCGGCGGCCTTGAACATGGCGCGGTCGCTGAAACCCTGCTCGTGCCACTTGTCGACGTGCGGACGGACCTCGGCGTTCACGAAGTCCTTGCAGGTCTCCCGGAACATGTCGTGTTCCTCGTCGAAGATGGTGCGGGGGAGGTAGTTCTTCATTGCGTCCTTCCGGATCGGTGCCGAGTGCCGTGGAGGGGGCAAGAACCTTGTCCATGTGATCCACGTCTCTTAGATGTTACAAATTCATATTAACCATCGTGTGCGCAAAGGGGTAATGGCAGCCCAACCTGGGGGAGGATTGTGGGGTGGGAAACAATATCGGCGACAGTGAGTACCGGATCACAGTTGGCTCGGACGGGGAGGGGCGGGAGGGGGCCAGGAGGGGAGCTGGCGGTCGGGGATCCTGCCATCATTGGCGGGGGCAGGCGGTGGGGGTGGCACCGTGAGCGGAAAGCGTCTCGGATGAAACGGCAGGTCAGGCTAAGTTAGGGCAGGCTCGCACGAATTACATCACGTGAATGTTGTCTAATTGTTGACATCCCGGTTTAGGTCTCGCTAACCTCATGGATGTGTCGAAGGCTAGTCACCTCGACGCACTGCAGTTGTGGATCAGCCGCAACGGCAGGTGGAACCCAGGGTTCAGTCCGAATCCGCACGATCCGGCTTCCTCTTCTCACCGGATCGACGCGCTCGGGCTGCGGCACCTCCAACGCGCTGCCCTGGACTGCAGTTCACCTGCCCGTCGCGGCACAGCGGAGAAACTGCGCGACACCGGATTCGTCACCCGGCGCTCGCGCTCTCCACGAGGGCCCCGCCCTCCCGGTTCGTCACCCGGGAGGACGGGGCCCTCACTCTTTTCATTGCGAACCCCCGTCAGGGGCCAAGTTCGA
>NZ_JBQSWV010000029.1:0-39274 GCF_052377495.1 Corynebacterium sp. AOP36-E1-14 | reverse complement strand
CGTCGACCACAGCGAGGACCTGCTCGGCCGGGGTGCTGCCGGCGGCGCGGAGCCGTGCCTGGTGCAGGTCGAGCCACTGGTGGTGCCGGCGTTCGATGAAGGCGGCGATGAGCTCGTCCTTGGAGGCGAAGTTGTTGTACAGGCTCTTGCGGGCGACGCCGGCGTGCTCGACGACGGCGTCGATGCCGGTGGCGGCGATACCGCGCTCGTAGAACAGGGTGGTGGCGCTGGTGAGGATGCGTTCACGTGCCGGTCGGCGGCGGGTCTCGGCCACGGGGTGTCCTCCTGCGCGGGGGCCTGGGTCGGGCCTGGGTCGGGTGCTGGGCGGTCCAGTTAAGTAGCCAGATCAGTCTACCTACTTCGGCGGGCGCAGAAAAACGCAGGGCCTGCAGGCCGCTGCGTTGGACGAGGAGGGGGTGAGAAAGGGGAGGGGTGGCGAAGGCGCTAGCGCGCGCGCTTGGCCAGCCGCTCCGTGTCGGAGATCAGCACGGACTTGCCCTCCAGGCGGATCCAGCCACGGTGGGCGAACTCCGCCAGGGCCTTGTTCACCGTCTCGCGCGAGGCGCCGACGAGCTGGGCGATCTCCTCCTGCGTGAGGTCGTGGTGGACGCGCAGCGCGCCGCCCTCCTGCACGCCGAAACGGTTCGCCAGCTGCAGCAGCGCCTTGGCCACGCGCCCGGGAACGTCGGTGAAGATCAGGTCGGCCAGGGTGTTGTTCGTGCGGCGCAGACGTCGGGCCAGCACGCGCAGCAGCTGCTCGGAGATCTCCGGGTGGTCGGAGATCCAGTCGTGCAGCATCTGGGAGTCCATGGTGGCCGCGGTCATCTCGGTGACGCAGACGGCCGCGGAGGTACGCGGGCCCGGGTCGAAGATGGACAGCTCGCCGAACATGTCGGACGGTCCCATGATCGTCAGCAGGTTCTCGCGCCCGTCGGGGGCGTGGCGTGCGAGCTTCACCTTGCCGTTGATGATGATGTAGAGGCGGTCGCCCGGTTCACCTTCGTCGAAGATGGTGGTTCCGCGCGGGTAGGTCACCGACTCCAACTGCTCGATGAGTGCGTTGACCGCTGTGGCCTCGACACCCTGGAAAATTCCGGCGCGAGACAGGATCTCAGGTACTTCACCCATTACTCGTCTGACTCCTGGTCTTGGTACTGTTCGTCTGCTGTTCGGTCGAAAGCTGGCGGTGTCGGCGATGCTGTGGCCGTGGTGACGGATCGGTCACACAGGCCCCCGAAAAGGGTCACTCCACACAATACAGCCTGGGGGGCGTGTTCTGTGGAACGCCGGGGGAATCATCGTGGCACGGGCGGTGATGTTTCATGTCGGGTCCATGTCCGTCGGCGGGGTTAGACTGTCTCCACCATGGTCACAACCTCTGCATCCCGTTCTGATTCCCGCGCCACCCACCGGACCGGTACGACCGGCACGTCCGGCTCGTCGCTGGCGTTGACGCGCCGGACCCGCTGGGTCAACCGGACGTTGGCGGGGGAGTACCCGGACGCGCACTGCGAGCTCGACTACACCACGCCGTTGGAGCTGCTCGTCGCCACCGTTCTGTCGGCGCAGTGCACGGACAAGCGGGTCAACCAGGTGACCCCGGGGCTCTTCCGGGAGTTTCCGGACGCCGCGGCGTACGCCGGCGCCGACCGTGAGCGCCTGGAGGAGGTCATCCGTCCGACGGGGTTCTTCCGCAACAAGGCGTCCAGCCTCATCGGCCTGGGTGCGGCGTTGTGCTCCGACCACGGCGGCGAGGTGCCCGGTTCGATGGAGGAGCTGGTGGCGCTGCCGGGGGTGGGCCGTAAGACGGCGAACGTGGTGCTGGGCAATGCGTTCGGTGTGCCGGGTTTCCCGGTGGACACGCACGTCGGCCGGGTGCTGCGTCGGCTGGGGCTGACCACGCAGACGGACGCGGTCGCGGTGGAGCGTGAGATCACCGCGAGGGTGGAGAAGAAGGAGTGGACGATGTTCTCCCACCGCCTGATCTTCCACGGTCGGCAGGTGTGCCACTCGAGGCGTCCGGCCTGCGGGCAGTGCGTCCTGGCGGCGAAGTGCCCCTCGCGTGAGGACGGTACGAGGTGACGCGCGGGGAGGACGCAACGCCGTCGGACGCGCGTCTGCGCGGCATCCTGCTGGCGGTCGTGGTCGTCGTCGGCCTGGCGGTCGCCGCGGTGCCGATGGTGATCTCCCTGACCGGAGGGGACGGGGCCCAGAACGCGCCGGGCGCAGCGGCGTCGGCCTCGCAGTCGCCGGCGGAGCCGTCCGGTGAGGCGACCGGCGAGCCGGACCCGGACGGGACGTCCTACGACGTGCCGGAGGCCCAGCGCGTCGCCTGCCCGTCGCCGGAGGCCGGGGCGCAGGACGCTGAGGTCGCTGAGGACGCCGAGCTCGCCGACGTCGTCCTGCCGTGTCTGACCGACGGAGGTGGGCAGTCGAGCGCGTCCGTCGCCGAGATGCTGTCGGGCAGGCCCACGCTGGTCAACGTGTGGGCGTGGTGGTGCGGGCCGTGCCGCCAGGAGCTGCCCGTCCTGCAGGAGGTCGCCGAGAAGCACCCGGAGTGGAACATCGTCGGGGTGCACTCCAACGAACGCGGCCAGGCAGGTGTGGACCTGCTCAACGACCTGGACGTGCGTTTCGCCAGCTTCCAGGACTCCACCGGGCAGGTCGCGGCCGCGGCGTCGTTGCCGGCGGTGGTGCCGTTGTCGGTGGTCTACGGTGCCGACGGTTCCCGCCAGGAGCTGCATCCCGGGGAGTTGACCTCCGTGGAGCAGGTGGAGGACCTCATGGCACGTAGTATGGGGAACTCATGAGCCGACCCACCGAACCCGAGCGTGACAACGCCGGGGAGTACTCACTGCAGGACTGGCTGGAGTCTGCGCGGACCCAGCCTGCACTGCCGGACGACCTCCCGGACTGGGTCCGTCGTCTCGCCGAGGTCACGGCCCCGGGCGCGGACCCGGATGCCGGGGAGAGCGGCATCGGCGCGATCTTCAACGAGCCGGCACGTACCGTCCCCGAACTCGGGCCGGACGGCACCCCGCCGCGCTACTCGGCGGTGCTGGTGCTGCTCGGGGAGCACTCGGGGGAGACGACCGTCCTGCTGACGCACCGCAACCCGCGCATGCGCACGCACTCCGGGCAGATCGCCTTCCCCGGCGGCCGTCGGGAGGCGCAGGACGCCGACCCGGTCGCCACCGCGGTGCGCGAGGCGGTCGAGGAGACCGCGCTGGACCCGACGTCGGTGGTGCCGGTGAGCGTGATGGCGCCGCTGTACATCGACCGGACGAACCACGCCGTGATCCCGGTCGTCGCCTGGTGGCGCACCCCGGGGCCGGTGCACCCGGCCACGCAGGAGTCCGACTGGGTCCGGGCCTTCCCCGTCGCCCGGTTGGCCGACCCCGCCAACCGCCGCCGTATCGGCTTCCTGAGCTGGCACGGCCCCGCCTTCGACGTCGACGGGTACCTCCTGTGGGGGTTCACCGGCGGGGTGGTGGACGCCCTGCTCACCATCGCCGGCTGGGAGCGGCCCTGGGAGGAACCCTGGGCCGACGGTGAGCCGGCGGCCGTGGCGGACCTCTTCGCGGCGCTGGAGGCCTCCCGCAACGGGGAGAACCTCGCAGCCGAGGCGCTCGGCGACCGGCTCGACGGGGAGTTGGAGAACGACAGGACACACGACAGCACACACGACAGGAAGGAAAGCCGATGAGCGGTTCGGTCATCGTCGACGTCGCCCTGGGCGTCGTCGCCGTCTTCGCCCTGATGTCGGGGTGGCGGCAGGGCGGCTGTTCGGCGGTGCTGTCGCTGGCCGGCGTGCTCGGTGGTGGTGTCCTGGGCCTGCGGATCCTGCCGTGGGTGATGGGGTACGTCGACGGCGACACCCAGCGTTTCCTCGTCGCCCTGGCGGTCGTCGCCGGGTCCGTGGTCATCGGCTACACCATCGGTTCGGTGATCGGCGGGCGTCTGCGTGACCTGATCCGTACCCGCGCCGTGCTGCGGGTCGACTCGGTGGTCGGTGCGCTGGTCCAGGTCGTCACGACCGTCGTGGTCGTGTGGCTGATCGTGGTGCCCGTGGCCGGCAACAACTCCGGGGACCTGGGCAAGGCGGTGCGTGGATCCTCGATCCTGTCCGGGGTGAGCAAACTCGCCCCGTCGTGGCTGGAGGCGTTGCCGCAGCAGACGGCGTCGTTCTTCAGCGACTCTGGTTTCCCGGTCATCACCGACCCCTTCGACGAGGTGCCCTCCGCCGAGGTCGCGGCCCCGGACTCCGCGCTGTCGGACGATCCGGTCGTCGCCGAGGCCCGCCCGTCGCTGGTGCGGGTGCTCGGTGAGGCCGAGCAGTGCAGCCGGATCCTGCAGGGCTCGGGCTTCGCGATCGAACCGGACCTGGTGATGACCAACGCCCACGTGGTGGCAGGCACCGGCCGGGTGGCCCTGGAGACCGTCGACGGCGACGCCGAGGGCGAGGTCGTCTACTACAACCCGTCGCAGGACATCGCCCTGATCCGCACCACCGACGGCACCACGATTCCCACCCTCGACTGGGCGGACCAGCCCGCCGCACAGAACGACGACGCGATCGTCATGGGCTTCCCCCTCGGCGGGCCGTTCCAGGCCACCCCGGCACGCGTGCGGGAGATGTTCACGGTCTCCGGACCGGACATCTACGCCGACGCACGGGTCGACCGTGAGGCGTACACACTGCGCGGCACCGTGGTGCAGGGCAACTCCGGCGGACCGCTGGTGGACACCGAGGGCAACGTGCTCGGCCTGGTGTTCGGCGCGGCGGTCGGGGACTCCGACACCGGCTACGCCCTGACGAAGAACGAGGTGCTCTCCCACGTCGGCGACACCGCGTCCTACCGCTCGCCGGTGGACACCCAGGAGTGCGTGGTCAGCTGAGTGGCTCGGCGTCGCGGATGATCGCCGCGACGGAGGGGGCGTCCTCGATGTGGGGGAAGTGGCCGACACCGTAGAGCAGCTCGGCGGAGGAGTCGTCGGCACCACGCGTGGCGGAGCGCCGGGCGATACGCGGGGAGTAGGCGGGGTCCATCGACCCGTCCACGCACACCGCGGGAGCCTCCGTGCGGGCCGGGAAGGTCCGGTTGAAGTCGCCGCCCTCCGGGCGCAGCCGGCTACGCAGCGTCCACCGCCGGTATTCGCAGGACAGGTGGGCGACCTTGTCGATCTGCATCGCCTCGCGGCGAAGTTCCTCGTGCTCCCGGCAGGTTGCGGTGTCCCGGAAACCGGGGGCGACCTGCTGACGGAAGGATTGGGCGACCGCCTCCGAGCCGTTGCGGCGCAGGGCGCGTTCCGGCAGGCGGGGCAGCTGGGCGTAGAGCGAGGCGCGCACCCGCGGCCACTGTGAGACCGGGTGCAGCAGGACGGACCGGGCGAGCACCAGGGGGTGCGCGGAGGAGAGGGTGACGATGCCGCGCACGCGGCGCGGCTCGTGGGCGGCCATCGTCCAGGCGATGAGCCCGCCTTCGCCGTGGCCGACGACCAGGGCGTCGGTGTGGCCGAGGGCGCGGATCGTGCCGCACATGTCGGAGGCGGCGGTGGTGAGGTCGTAGCCGCGCGGAGTCTTGTCGGAACGACCGTATCCGCGCAGGTCGACGGCGGCGACGCGCACCGGCGGGGAGGGGTTCCCGGCGTCGGTGGTGCCACAGAGTTCGGGCATCAGTTCACGCCAGTCGAAGTGCCCTCCACCGAAACCGTGGATGAGCAGTACCAGGGGCGCGTCGGGGGGACCCTGCACCAGGACGTGCAGGCGGATGCCGCGGGTGTGGACGTACTTGTGGGCGGCGTCGGCGCTGGTCATGGCGTTGGAAGAGGGGCCGGTCAAAGCCGGACGGTCTAGGTGTACAGCCCGTTGTCGGCGGACTCGTTCTTCTGCCCGCTGGGGACCACGGACTTCAGTTCGTTGACCGAGTCGATCGTGGCCTGGGGTTTCTTGACGCCCTTGACGAACTTCACGCCGAGCAGGGCGAGTAGCGCGACGAGCACGACCATGATGCCGAAGACGATGAGGAAGGCCGACCAGCGCGGCAGCCAGTTGTCGAGCAGCTCGGCGAGGAAGAAGAAGAAGAAGAACGAGCTGTAGGCCAGCACCACACCGGCGGCACCGAACATGGCGACGGCGATGCCGGCCTTCTTCGCGCTGGCGGAGATCTCCGTCTTGGCGAGCTCGACCTCGGAACGGATCAGGGAGGACACCTGGGCGGTGGCGTCCTTGACGAGGTCGGCGATGCTGCCGCCACGGCCGGCGGCCTGGGCGTCCGCGTCGGACAGTGGGATGGAGTTGACCTTGGGGTTGAAGCTGTCCTGGTCAGTGAACAGGCCGTTGCTGTTCTTGTCGCTCACTACGCACTCTCCTGGGTGATGGTCCGGTTCGAAAATCCCGGTTCGGTGATCCTACGGTGATCCTACCGTGTCGGTTCTCCACGCTATTGTGCCAGAGCCGCCCGGATGGTGAGGCAGAAGCCGCACTCTAGTGGGTCGGGGTCACTCGTCCTCGCGTCCGCGCAGCCACACCAGGAGCCCTGCGGCGACGGTGCCGACGAGGGCCACGGCGGCGGACGTGCCGGCGATGGCGCCGGTGTGTTCCGGGAGGGTGAACAGCGGCTCGGCGCGTCCGAAGCGGGCGATCGGCCATTCGCGGGTCGTGGCCTCGCGGCGCAGCGCGCGGTCCGGGTTCACCGCGGTGGGGTGGCCGACGGCCTCCAGCAGCGGGAGGTCGGTGGCGGAGTCGGTGTAGGCGTAGCTGGCGGTGAGGTCGTAGCCCCCGGTGTCGCAGAGCTCGCGGAGCCCCTCGACCTTGGCCGGGCCCTTGCAGAAGAAGGGGACCTCGCCGGTGAACAGGCCGTCGTCGTCGACGGCGAGTTCGGTGGCGATGAGGTGGTCGGCGCCGAGTTCGTCGGCGATGGGCGACACCAGCACGCGGGCGGAGGCGGTGATGATGGCGACCTTGTGGCCGAGTTCGTGGTGGCGGGCGATCAGGTCGCGGGCCTCGGCGTAGATGACCGGGACGATCACGTCCTGCAGGGCACCGTGGGCGACGTCGGCGAGGTCGTCGCTGCTGCGGCCGCGGACCATGGCGACGAGGGTGTCGCGGGTGGTGTTCAGGGAGTTGTCGTCGTGTCCGCTGATCATGTAGTTGCCGAGCATCATCAGCATGCGCAGCATGTCGGAGGTGCTGATCAGTCCGCGGTCGGCCAGCGGCTTGCGGTAGGCCATGGACGCCGAGGTGTCGATGATCGTCTTGTCCAGGTCGAAGACGGCCAGGACGTGCGGGGGGTCGACGCCGGGGTCGGTGGCGATGGCCCTGCTGAGGTCGGCGACGGGCGTGGCCGGGGCGTCGGGTGTCCCGTTGGTGGTGTGGGAGGCGGTGGTGCCGTCCGGCTCGCGTGGTTCTCCCTGCGGCGTAGTCACACCTACACCATACGTTCCAGGAGCCTCATTCGTTACCTTGCGTATCATTCATTCCTTTCCCCGCGAACGTTGTCCACAGGGGGTGGGGACAGTTTCGCGAAACCGCCACGGAAGTTATCCACAGGAACCTGCCGTCTCGCCGGTCCCTCTTCCACTGTGGTGGCCCTGCTGTCACTATCTACCGCCATGAGGGGAACACGAGGTGTCAGGGGAATGGCCGGGAAGTTCACCGGTGGTGCACGTTCGGCGGCGCGGCTGGGTTCAGGGCCGGGGCCAGCTTCGGGGCCAGCTTCGGGACCGGCTCCGGTCCTGCTGAGGTTGGCGGACCCGGGCCTCGTCGACGAGGTGGCGATGGTCGTCGCGGCGACGGGGCGGCGTCTCGTCGGTGAGGACGAGACCGCCGGGCTCCCACGGCTCGTCGTCGTCACCGACTCGACGGAGGAACCAGGTGCACTCGGTGGGGAACCGCAGGACGCCTCGGCGTCGGTACGCACCATCCGGGTGACCGGCATGCCGTTCACGCAGGACGGCGACGGTGACGGGGCGGCCGGTGACGGGATGTCTGCATTGCAGATCCCGGAGGCCGTCGGGGAACTGGCGACGATGATCGGGAGCCACGACCTCGTCGACATCGCCGTCGCCGGCATCGTCGGCGGGGCGGGGACCAGCGTCTTCGCCGCCGCGCTCGCCGGTGCCCTCGCCGCCGGGGCGACGACGTCCGGTGGGGCGGGCGGGGCCGGTCAGGCGCTTCTGGTGGACGAGGACCCGCTGTCGCGGCCCGGGCAGCTGCCGCTGCTCCTCGGGGCGGAGGACGACTCGGACGACTCGGACGACTCAGGTGACCCAGGTGCCCCGGTCGGGGCCGGTGCGGCAACGGTGAGATGGGTGCAGGACGTCGGGATCCTCGAGGCCGACAGCGGCGGTGCCGAAGGCTCCGAAGTTTCAAAGGGAGCCGGTGCAAGGGCGGTGGCCCACCCGTCCCGTCCGGTGGTCCGTGACTGCGGACGCCGCGACCTGGTCGCCGTCGGCGGTGACGTGACCGCGCGGGTGCTCGTCGTCCCGCAGTCGGTGCCCGCCGTGCTGGCCGCACGCCGTGCCCTGCAGGACGCCGACGGCGTCCACGTGGTGCTGCGTGAACTACCGCGCTCCGGGTTGACGTGGAACCAGACCCTGAGCCTGCTCGGCAGGGCACCGGCGGTGACCTGGGAGGACGACCCCTTCCTCACCGTCGACGTGGACCGCGGAGACTTCCGCACCACCGGCAGCGGCGCCGGGACCGCCGGGCCTGCGGCCCTGCGTCTGCTCGAGGCGCTGCGATGACCGGGCGACTGACGGGGCGGACAAGACTGACCAGGCAGAGCATGGCGGGCAAGAGCGCGGAGACTCCGGGGCAGGACAGCCCGCCGAGCCTCGTCGACCGGGTCCGCGACGGGCTGGTGGACCGTGCGGTGGCCAGGCCGACCCAGGCCGACATCGCCGGGGTGGTCGGCGCCCTGGACGACGCCACCGGCGCCGGCGTCGAGCAGGTCCGTACCCTGACCCGCGAGTTCTCCGGGTTGGGTGAGCTCGCCGTGCCGCTGTGCGACCCGCAGGTCACCGACGTGCTGATCAACGGTCCCGGTCCGGTGTGGGTGGACCGCGGACACGGGGTCGAACCCACCCACCTGCACGTCGGCGACGCGCAGACCTGCCGGCGGATCGCCGTGCGCCTCGCGGCGGCCTGCGGTGTGCGGCTGGACGACTCACGTCCCTTCGCCGACGGCATCCTCACCGACCTGCCACCCGGCGTCGTCGCCGGCGGGGTGCGGGTGCATGCCGTGCTCGACCCGCCGGCCGCCTCAGGGGCGTGCGTGAGCCTGCGGGCACTGTCGCGCGGGCACGGTGACCTGGCGGCGTTGCAGCGCACCGGGATGTTCCCGGACGAGGTCGCCGCACGGTTGCGCGAGCTCATCGCCGCCCGACGGTCCTTCCTGGTCAGTGGTGGCACCGGGGCAGGCAAGACCACCCTGCTGGCGGCGTTGCTGCACGAGGTGCCGGCAGGCGAACGCCTCCTGCTCGTGGAGGACACCCCGGAACTGGTGCCGGAGCATCCGCACGTCGTGGGACTGCGCACCCGAGACGCCGGTGCGGACGGTGCCGGCGGGGTGGACATGCGCATGCTCGTGCGCCAGAGCCTGCGCATGCGCCCGGACCGCATCGTCGTCGGCGAGATCAGGGGAGCCGAGATCGCGGAGCTGCTGTTGGCGTTCAACACCGGCCACGGGGGCAGCGCGGGCACGGTGCACGCCAACAGTCTGGCGGCGGTACCGGGCCGGCTCACCGCACTGGGCGCGCTCGCGGGGATGCCCGCGGAGACCGTCGCCCGGCAGGTCGGTGACGGGGTGGACACGGTCGTGCACCTGTCCCGCGTCGCGGGACGGCGCCAGGTCAGTCAGATCGGACGCCTCAGCGGCGACGACGGACGGCTCCGGGTCGACACCTGCTGGGACCGCACATGGTGACGGCGCTGGCACTGGCCGGCACCGGCGCGGCGGTGACGTTCACCGGCAAGAGGGTGGTGACGGCGGCGGTGGCCCTGTCGCGTGACCGGACCAGGATCAGGGAGTACCGCGACTTCACCGACGCCTTCGCCGTGGAACTACTCGTCGGCGCCCGGCCGGTGGACGCCGCCGAACAGGCCCTCACCACCGGACACGGGATCACCGCGGTCGTCGGACGCGAGGTCCACCGCATCCGCCTCGGGGCCGAGATCGGTACCGGCCCCAGTGCCGACACCGGTACTGACACCGGTACTAGCACCGGTACCAACGGCAGCCCGGCCGAACTGCAGGTCCTGCTACGGATGTGGGCGGTCGCCGAGCGACACGGGCTGGCCCTGGGGTCGTTGATGCAACGGTGCGTCGAGGACCTCGACGCCCGGCTCACCCACCTCGGGCACACCTCCAGCGCCCTGGCCGGGGCGCGGATGACCGAGGTCATCCTGCTCCTGCTCCCGCTCGGGGCACTCGGGATCGGGCAGTCGATGGGGCTGGCCCCGGTGGCGTTCCTGGTGGGCGACGTACTCGGTGTCCTGGTGCTGCTGGCGGGCACCCTCCTGGCCAGCGCCGGGGTGCTGTGGGTGGAGTCGTTGACGGTCACGGTGCTCGGCGGTGTCGGCGGGCGCGCCGGGCCCGGTGCCAGGGCAGGGGCCTCAGGGGGCTTGCGCATCCCAGGGGTCTCAGCGGCACCGGGTGTCGGCGCGCTCGTCGCCGCGCGGGTGCTCGACGTCTTCGCCGCGGCGATCCTCGCCGGACTACCCGTGGCAGGGGCGTGGACGGCGGCGGTGCGGGCAGGCGTCCCGGGACAACTCGAGCTCACCGACCCCGTCGTGGGGGATCTGCTCCGGGTGTCCGCCCTGCTTGAACTGGGCGCGGGGGCGACCGCGTGGCACCACCTGGCGGCGGATCCGAGCTTCGGCCCGGTGGCCCGTCGGGCGGCGTCCCAGGTGCGCAACGGTGGGCGGATGGCCGGTGAGGTGACCGCCCAGGCCGACCGACTGCGTCGACGGGCCGAGGACGCGGCCAGGGCAGGGGCCGAGCGGGTGCTCGTGGCCGTCGCCGCGCCGCTGACGTTGTGTTTCCTCCCCGCGTTCGTCCTGGTGGGTCTCATCCCGCTGGTCGTCGGCTTCGCCGGGGTGTGAGGAGGGGACACGGTCCACGTCACGAGGGCGAGGAAAAGAAATCACATGCAGGAACAACAGGAAGGACAGGAACATGGCCACCAGGGGGAACACCATGGAATCCAACGGGGAGGACGATCAGTTCATCGGCTGGGAGGCGGACACCGGAGAGAACGCGGACACCGGGGACACCGGACAGGAGGCGGGGAACGAGGAGGTGATGCGCTGGTTCGGCGGTGACGACCCGGGGATGAGCACGATCGAATATTGGCGACTACTAGTAGGGGTGTACCTAAAACAAACGGCCTCAACCGGGAGTGTGTAGCTCACCGGGAGGCCTGAACAAGAACGGACCAACTTCCGCAATGTCTTCCCCCCACTTTACCGGGCCTGTCCCGAACCCGCAACGGATGAATGATCCGATCCCGTACGTGTTGTCGGCCGACGAGTTGCCGGTGCCGTATGTCCTGACGGACGCGGCCTAGACCCTCCCCCTACTGGCGATCTTTCGCCACCTGGGGCAGGTGGTCCATTTGGGACCACCTGCCGCACCTCATCCCTGCGCCCGTGGATTCATACGGGTGGGCCGGTTCACCACCGGTGCCGTCCCCGGTCAGAGCGGGATCACCCAACCATATCCAAAGCCCGACCTACAGAAGGCGTAGGCGGGCTGAGGGGCACCCGGTCAAGGCAGACGATGGCGGGAACAGCGGTGGTACCTGTAGTCCCCTCGTGGAGTATCCCCGTCCTGACGCAGCCGAGTAATTCCCGGAGCGTGTGCAGTGCCACGGCTTTTCCGTGGCCTCTTGAGAGCGACCGATGTCTGACCGACCGAAGTGCCCCCCTGCATCCACTCATGTTAGGGGAACCTCCATCCGCTCCCTCAATCGCTCCCTCCCAAAGTGTCCGCAACGCCCCGGTTCTGGGGGGTCAGAATTGACCCCCCTGTTCAGGTGTCCCATTTGGGGCACCTGCCGCCTGACTTCTCACGGTCAACCGTGAACAAATCGCAGAAGGGAACGCACGCGGAGGTTTCGACCCCAAGGTCAAGATCCCTGGAGCACGGATACAAGGCGAGCCGGTGGCCCCTCACTAAACCGGTGGTAGAATAGATGGGTAAGCGTTCCGGGGAACCCTCCACTGTTTCCGCAGGTCAGAAATGGTTGTCACCCGATGTGCTACTAATGGTAGTAGCAGGTTTTCAGGAGACGACACGGAAGACCCTTGGACAGATCGCGGTAGACTTGACGGGTAAGAGTTCCGGGGAAACTTTGGAATCGCTGGTATACTGGATGTAGCAGGTTTTCAGGAAAGCTCCGGCACCAAACGGTAACCTCGCGGTATAATTGAGGGGTGAGAGTTCCGGGGAACACTCACTAAACCGCTGGTATACTGGACGTGGGACACAACGCGGGGAACCCTCCACTGTTTCCGCAGGTCGCAAAGGAAACGTACCCCGTCTGCTACTACTGGAAGTAGCGGAAAACACGGGTGGACCTGGGATGTGTCAAAACGGCGTTAAGATGGACGTAGGCGGGGGTTGACCCGGTGCACGTCTCATCCCAGGCCCGTGAGAATCGCACGGTAAGATGGAGCTAGGCGAAAAACACCACCTGACCTGCATGGCGCACAACGGGGTTATACTTAACGTAGTGGGAGTTATCGACATCGCTGGTATACTGGATGTAGCAAGATTTTAGGGATCGACCTTCGGGCCGGTCCCCTTTTTCATGTCCCTTCACAATGACACTCGCGCACCACCGGCGCACCGGGAAGGGGGATACCGTGACGCGCTCCCCGCCCTGACCCCGCACCCACCACAACACGCAGCCCCCACCGGCACCCGCCCGGTCGGGGCTATTTCTATGCCGCTTCACGGAAGGCCCCGCACTGAACACCACTGACTACGTCGCCCAGATCCTCACCACCGCCCCCGTCCTCACCGACGAGCAGAAGGCCCGCCTGGCCGGCCTATTCACCATCGAAAGGAGGTGACCAAATGATCCACATCGATAACGAGCGCTTCCTGTCTCACCGGGACGTGGCCGACCGCTTCGGCGTGAACCGTCGCACGGTACGCCGCTGGTGGTACGGCGGGGATCTCCCCTCCCCCGTCTACCAGGGCCGTACCCCGTACTGGCCCGAGCGCGAACTGAACGCGCACCTCAAAAGCAAATTCCGCAGCATCAACCACGCCTAGAAAGGCAATCTCATGCTCATCATCTCGGCCCTGATCCTCACAGCCCTGGCCGCCTACGCCTGGGGCCGTGCCGACCGCCCCGGAGCGTCGCAGCGCGAGTGGGAAGCCTACAACACCGCCGTGGCCGTCCTGGAGCGGTCAAAGACCACAGAAGGGCGAATGGGGCGATGAAACACCCCCACCCTCACCCGGAGGCCCAACAGGGGCCGTTCGGCGGCGAGAGGCCCCTCACAGCGCGACAACTACACGACTACAGGAGATAGCACAATGAACGAAATCAGATCATGGAGATCACCACACGATGGTGCCCGACTTCACCGGCTGACGGTGGAGAACAGCAACCGTCGAATGATCGTCAACGATGAAGAACTGGGGAAGATCCTCCAGTACGCACAACAGGCCCTGGGAGGCACACATGAACAAGACACTTCCACGAGATAGTCGAGACGCGGCAGACTACCGCGAATGGCGGCAGGAGTGGATGCTGGCCGTGATCCGCGAAGGCTTCGGCAAGAACGTTCAAGCAATCGCAGTAGCCCTATGCTTCCACGCATGGACTAAGACGGACGCGGACCTCCAGCGAGGCACCTACACCTACGGCAACCTACGGCTAGCTGACGCGGCAGGGATCATGCCCGACGCTGCCCCGGAGAAGCGGCGAAGGGTGGTGACGGATGCGTTGGCTCCACTGAAGAAGGGCGGCTGGGTGACGGTCGAGAGGCCAGGGAACGGTCGCCGGGGGATGAACGGGATGGTTCGCTTGACTGCCCCGAATGACCTCACCCCGGTTGATATTTACGCGGCCCACCCGGAACCACTACCCGAAAATCGGGTACAACCACTACCCGAAAATCGGGTACAAGGACTACCCGAAAATCGGGTACCTACTCCGTGTATAGACCGTGAACAAACCGTGGATATAAATACTAATCCTCACCCTACGGGCGAGGGTACTCCCAACCACACGACCGAAGAGCACACAGACTTCGATCACTTCACTGCCGTCGTGGAGAAGCAGAAGCGGTGGGAACTAAGCCAATACTGCGACAGCTACGAGGAATACTACGAATCCATGCTTGACGAGTTCAGTTCAGCCAAGGGGTGCGATACGTCTAAGAACTGGGTCGCTGCGTTTAAGGGGTTCGTCCGTGACTGGAGCCAGACCCACGGCCAGTCTAGCCCCTCTAGGCCCTCACAGGGCACCGCGACTGATGCAGATGCAACACCTGTGTCAGGTGACACACCTGCCCCTGTCCTTGACGCCGAGATCGTCCCTGACAACCACACCGAGGAGGAGTCCACCATGACCCCGCTGAGATTCAGCGCCCTATTCACCGAAGACCCCCGCCCCGGCACGGCCCGGTGCCTGTCCGCCCTGTCCAAGCTCCAGAAGGCTGGGGTCACAGACGAGGAGATCCACCGCGCCCACGAGGCCGGGAGGATGGGCCAGCACCCGAACCCCGATGACTGTGCCGAGAGGATCATCACCGACCGTGAGACCATCACCGCCGACTGCCCGTTCTAAGCACAGACCAGAACACCCCCTAAAACGCACCGTAAGGCCCCTTAGAGCGACTTAACCGCCTAGGGGGTCCACTCATATACAAACCCGCCCACAACACCGCAGAAAGGCCACATGACCGAACCGCCCACCATCCACGCCACCAGCCGACCAATGGGAACCGCCGAACCACCACGACTCGCACACATCACAGTCACACCTGACCGCATCCGCACCGAGAACCGCTGGATCATCGCCATACGCGACCCAATCAGCGGACTAGAGCTTCAACTACGACCAAACCAAGCTCTCCAACTGATCGACACCATCGCAGACACTCTGGAGAACAGGAACACACATGAACAGCACTAACCGCCGAGACATCCGAGACAACCTGACGGAGACACCGCTCACCACCCGCGACGCGAGGGGTCGGTTCCATAACGACCACGCGACGGTGTACAGCATCGATACCGACCGCGACGAGAACCCGCGGAGTGTTTACGTTCACACGTCCGCAGCACGCCACACACTCAACGTCGAACAGGCTATGCAGCTCGCGGAAGCGCTCATCACCGCCGCCGAGGAGCGCGCGTGAACCCACTCACCGCCCGCGTCCCCTGCACCGCCCGCACCAAACACCGGGGCGACGAACAGTTTGAGGAGTCCGCCCTGACTATCCGTCCTTGGCTCCCCGGCGCTGCCCACGAACTAGGGGTGATCCTCCGCCGTGGGGCGCGTGAATATCTGCTGAGCCTCAAACAGGCGCACGAGCTGGCGGACGAGATCGTTGATGCTGCCGAGGCCGCGCAGCAGATCACCGAGCAGCCCGGCTATGTCCCCCGCCCGGGAACAAGACAGGAAAGGTGACACACCATGCAGACATGCAGGACATGCGGCGAATCGAAGCCCACCAGTGACTACTACAAGATCAACTCCAAGCGCGGCACCCGACCAGACTGCAAGGAGTGCCATAATGACAAGACGAACCGCAAGAAATGGGAGAAGCGGTGGGGCACGCAGGCTCCCCCGCCAAAGCAATGCCGGAACTGTGGCAAGACAGTCAGCAGACGCGGAGCAACCTACTGCGCAAGCGAGGAATGCTCACGAGCGAGAAAGGCCCAATGGTTCAAGGACAATCTCGAAAAAGTACGTGAGCAGAACCTCAGGCGCAATGCGATTAGCAAAAGTCCCTTACAGCAGGTGGTCACCGACGACGTGACATGGGCCGGAGTACTGGAACGTGACGACTGGGAATGCCAACTATGCGGCGAGAAGATGGACAGGAACGCCAAAGCACCTAGTCCAGAGTCCGCGACCTGGGACCACATCATCCCAATAAGTAAAGGCGGCTCACACACATGGGACAACCTGCAAGCCGCCCACCGTGGTTGCAATTGCAGGAAGGGCGACCGAGTGGCGCTAAGCGAAGAGTCGCCAGTCGCATAACCCCCACCCCCAAGTTTCTTGAGGCCGTTGGGGTCTGGACTCGGCACCGCCCCCCCGCAGTCTCGATTCTCTCTCCCCGTGGGAAACTGAATCTCACGATATGAAACACACCCCCGCCGTGAAGGTGATGGTCCCACCGACCCTGAAAGGGCTTCTAAGCACATTCGGTGAATGGGTGCTGCTGTCCGACGTTAGAAAGATCGCAGCGTAATTAGGCGTGTCACCCTCCCTGATAGTGTAGATATAGACACTTTTTCCGAGGCCGTATCCTATTCCGGATGCGGCCTCTAATTCTGCCCGAAATTGGGCACCATCTTGAAAGGAAACAAAATGGCCGTTAATGGCTTATTCCGATGCAAAGCACCAACCGCCGTATCCTGGCAAATGATCGCTGACAGCATGTTCTTCAAATACAAGCCGAATAGATCATGGATTCCCCGCGATTCCGTCGTGAAAGTTTCATCACTCGCTGACCGTGAAGATCCACGAGGGTATGACCTGTCCCTCACGGTTAACGGCAACCTGCGGCTGCGGCTGACCGTCGAGGAGGGCCGGGCGCTGGCCGAGGCGCTGGACCTTGCCGCTGACGCACGCGAACTCTACCTGGAGACTGATGATGCTGAGCACCTATAAGCCGTTCAAACTGCGCACGCCTGTCCGTCGCCACCGTTCAGCTGTCCAGGGCGGGAACGAGGTGTACCCCGCCACGCTGTGGATCAAGGTTGCGGACAACTCGCACGGCACGCCTGTGATGGTGCAGTCCGGGTCTGTGACGCATCTACTCACCGTTGAGGACGCGTTGGAGGTAGCCCACGCTCTCGCGGACGCCGTGGAGTCCTATGAGGCGTGGAAACGCTATGAGGCGTGGAAGGAGGGGGGCAATGCAGCCGACAACGACTGATTACCGGGGCTACACGATGCGGTGGCAACCGGGCGGGCGCACGATCATCCGCAGCCACGACAGCGCGGACGTAAAGATCTTCAACAGCCTGGGCAAAGCCAAGGCATACATCGACAACAAGGAGACAAATTGAGCTGGGTACTTCCCGGAGCAACACCGTGGTATTCGGAGCCGGTCAGGTTCCGCAGGGGCGGATACGTAGGCATTGAGCTGGTGAAGGTTGGCACCTGGGCCGCTATGGGCGGGGAAGTGACGTTGACCCGTGAAGATCTTGCATCTGCGGTGGACGCAGCCGCACACCTCCCCAGCCCGTCGCTGAGGCTAGGGCACGAGGGCACTTTGCAGGGGGATGACGCACCGGCTGTGGGCCGCGTTGTGAACCTACGGGTCGCAGACGACGGGGACACGCTGGTTGGTGACTTCACCGACATCCCCGGATGGCTGTCCCACGTCCTGCCAGAGACGTACCCGCAGCGGTCCATCGAAGCTCAGCTGGATTACCGAGACAACGGCACTACTTGGCCGTTCGTTGTGGAGGCTGTGGCCCTGCTGGGGGAGCGGTGGCCCGCTGTGTCCACGCTGACTGATCTGCGCGACCTTTACACGTAATCATCTACTGCCTTTGTTTGATCGTCGGGAGATGAACAAAACGACAAGGCACACAGAAAGGAAATCGCAATGACTACAAGAGTCACTGTGTCGCTTAGCGAACTATTCGCTAATGCGCCAATCGCCCAGAACTGGGCGACCAGACCGAGCACGCACCCGGTCGGTTATACACTCGCCCCCGGCACCCTGCCGGATGGCGTTAATGTCCCCGTCTACGATTCCATTGAATCATTGGGCGCGTGGCTTGTTGGGTATCTTGAACGAGATGTCCTGTCCAATTCCAATTCTAACTCGAAGGAGTCTTAATGACTGGCCTTTACCCTGGCGCTGTCGATCTTAACGACGGCACCTTGTCCGTTGATGCTGCATTGTCCACCCCGACCGTTATTGAGGAGCGGGTCGCTGATCTAATCAGTGGCAACGTTCTGGTCGATACGCTGTTCGCTCCTGGTGGGCCGACTGTGCAGGGCGGTGCTGTGATCTACTCCAAGATCACCGAGAAGTACCTGTACCCCGATGCTGACATCGCTGACCGCGCACCGGGCGACGAGTACGCCCAGGTGTACTCCACCCCGCCCCCGCTCGAACTGGCGAAGGTCCAGGACTTCGGAGGCAAAGTCAGCATCACAGAGGAGGCTCGTCGTCGCAACAGTGCGGTTGTGTTCGATAACGAGATCACCACCCTGTCGAACGCCATTACCCGCCGACTGAACAAGCGGGCTATGGAAACGATTGATGCCGCTGTGACCGGCTCCGAGGACGTTCTGGAGCTGCAAGCCGCTGCCGCATGGAACACCACCCTGGCTGTCGGCCCCGAGGCCTCAAAGACCGATCCGCGCCAGCTGCCCGGTTCCGACTTCGGTACCGCTATCGCCCATGCTCAGAGGCAGGATCTCGGCGTTGAGTACAGCAAGCTCGTTGTCTCGCCCGAGAACGCTGCCCACCTGCGCAACACCTACGGCGCGACCCTGGGTACCCTGCTGTCCGACTACGGCCTGGACATGCTCACCAGCAACTATGTTGCCGCTGGCGACGCGTACCTGGTCGATCCGAAGCAGATGGGCTTTGTGTCTTACGAGGAGCCGCTGACGGTGCGCACCTGGGACGACCCGGAGCACCGACTGCACTGGGTCCAGGCCTACGCCATGCCCGTGATGGGTGTGACCCTGCCGTCCGCTGTTGCCGTTATCCGTGGCACCAACTCCTAACCGAAAGGATCTGAAACATGATTGGTTTCAACAACATCGCTCACGACCGTTACAACGACGGCAGTGACATCACCGCCGAGGCTAACGCTGCCGTGGTCGGTAAAACCTTCGCCGCTGTCGCTGGCGACATGACCGCCGAGGGCCTGCTGTCCGTGAAGCCCGCCGCCACTGGCAACAACACCGTCGGTGTCGTCAAGTACGACGCGGACACGGGGGAGAAGGTCGGCCTGGCCCGTGGTTCGTCCCGAGTCATCACTGTGACGGCTGGCGGGGCTATCACCGCCGGTGATGAGGTCGCCGTGGGTGCCGGTGGTAAGGCCGTCAAGGCCACCGAGGGTGCCGTGGCTGTGGGCTACTCGGTCAACACTGTGAAGGCTGGCGCGGACGCGCTCGTCTCGCTGAACCGATAAGGAGGGCCGTTCTTTGGCTACGTTCGTACAATTTGCTGCGGAGGATTCCGAGAAGCCCGCCGAGGCCGCTGAGACGGGCGCTGAGAAGCCCGCTGACGGCACGGAGGACGCTTCCCCGGTGGAGTTCACCGCAGAGCAGTTTGAGGCGCTCACAGAGGCACTCAGCCTGGAGGCCGAGGCGACCGCCGACGAGGTTGTCGAGGCCGCACAGAAGCTCACCGAGGAGAAGGACGAGGAGCCGGAGCAGGCCCCCGCCGACCCGACCGAGGTGAAGGCTTCCCGCAGTGGCGACGTGACTATCGATGCCGCCGCTTGGCAGGACATGCAGAAGTCCATCCGCCTGGGGCTGAACGCCCGCCGTCAGGAGGGTCGCCTGGAGGCCGAGGCTGTGGTGGATCAGTTCATCCGCGCGGGCCGCGCTCAGGCCGCTGATCGTGAGCGTCTGCTCGCCGCGTATGAGGAAGACCCCTCGAACACTGTCCGGCAGTTGCGCCGGGGCAAGGTTGCCCACATGGTCGAGACCGGGCACGGTCTGACGGCTGAGGAGCCGCAGCGCGCGTCCGGCTGGGTGCGCTAAGGCACTGCCGCTAGCAGGTTCCATCCCTTCGGGGGTGGGGCCGACTACCTGCAATGCCCACCGCTGGGAAGGTAAGGAAATTTTTCCCTACCTTTCCGCGCCCGTGGCAGGTGTTAGATTTCTAACACCTGCGTCCCTCCCGTCCTCGTCCGCGTGGGGCACGCCGGGGTTCTACTGCGTAATTTTGCGCAGTAGCCCTCCCATCCCTGACCGCGAGGGGCATCCCAGGTGGTGAAAATGTCACCACCTCAGAGCCCGCTCTCGCGCTCGCCCGCGAGGGGCGACCCTTCGCTTTTCGACATTCCGGCAGAGTTTCCGGAATGTCCACGCCCGTAGGTTTCCCCTGCGGCCTTCCCCGTTCCGGAAGATTTTCCGGAACAGAATCCACCGGCTCCATAGGTGGCAAAGTTTCCCCATATGGGTGCTCGTGAGCCTTACGGCAACCTCGCCGTAGGCCTGTCTGCCGGAGGGTTAAGGCAACGCTTCCTGGAGCCTCCCACGCCCGCGAGGGGTGTCCGCCGGGAGACTTCGAGTGAGCCAAATGGCTCACCTCCCGTCCTCGCCCGCGTGGAGCGACCGAGTGATGCAAATGCATCAGTCACCGAGACTACGTCCCACCCTCGCCCGCGTGGAGCGACCCTTCAGGTGAACGATTTCGTTCACCTATCACAGGCCCCGTCCTCGCCGGTTGTGGCGAGCGCTTCCATAACCGGCGAATCGCTGTGTCGGGTTCAACTTAGTGGCAGAGCTTCCACAATGTCCGGGCCGATAGGTTCCGGCAAATCTTCCGGAACCTATCCACCAGCCCCTTACACCGTGGGTGCCTTCCAGTCAATCTGAACCTTCGACGGATCGAACTTCCCCCGCTTCGCCGGGAGGATAGTAACCGTCATAAGCTCGTCAATGACCTGCCCCCGCACCTCCGCAGGCAACGCACGCCAACGATCCTCCAGCGCCCCATCCGCCAGCACCAGATCCGCAGCAGGTGACCGCCGACGCGCCCGCGCCAACTCGCCCGCCGCCGCCTCAATCTGCACCCGTAGTTCCTCGGTAGCCGCCCGCACCTGCCCCGCGTCCAGCACACCATCCGCGAACAACGCGCCCAGTCGGTTCTTGTTCGCCACTAGCGCGTTATAGCGGTTCAACAGAGCGCCCATGTCGTCCTCGTCGTCCGCCCGGTCCCGGTCCACAATCGCCAGCCGGTTGCGGGGTTCGTTAAGCACCCCGAGCACCACCGCGTCCACAACCTCGTCAACGGGCACCATACGCCGCGAGCAACGGTGGCAGTGCTTGCAGGCGTACACCCGATCTGTCGTGCCGTCAGAGACCGCCTGACGCGTCTTACCCTTAGCCGACCCCACCTTGTGCCCACACCTGCCGCATAGGTACAGGCCGGTGCCCTGAAACTTCTTCTCCGATCCCGCGTGGGTGCGTCTCGCCGGGTCGGAGAGTATCTGCACTGCCGCCCGCCAATCGTCCTCATGCACCAGCGGCTCCCACTGCCCGGTACCGACGATCTCCCCGTGGTGCTTAGACAGACCGGCGATAGCGGGGTTCATCACTGCCGCCCTCACGCCGCGTGCCGTCCACCGTTCGGCCTTACCGCCACCGTAGGCACGGGTCGGTAGGTTGTCCTCGTTGAACCGCTTGGCGATGGACATGAGTGACCGGCCCTCCAGCACCATCTGGACCGCTAGCCGCACGTAGGGGGCGTACGTGTCGTCTATGACGATCTCGCCCTTGTGGTCCCCGGACTTGTACCCGGCTGGTGGGGGTCCGCCGCGCCACTTCCCAGATTCCGCCCGGAACGCGTGGGACGCTTTCTGCCGTTCGATCTGGTGGTCCACCTCGTGCGCTGCCGTCGCTGCGATGATGCGTGCCATCATCCGGCCCATCGCGGTGTTCAGGTCGAGATCCCCCGCCCTGACGGTGTGGACCATCACCCCAGTGTCTTCCACGAGATCCACAAGCCGCTCCAGATCCACTGGTCGCCGGTACAGTCGGTCCACATGCCAGCAGATCACACCGGCTACACCGCCGTCCTTAACGCGCTGTAGCATCCGCTCCCACGCCGGGCGCTGCACCCCACTGAACGCGGACACATCGTTGTCGGTGTAGGTCTCCACCACTTCCCACCCGTTAGCGTCTGCGAGTGCCTGGCACGCGGCCTGTTGCGAGCGCACGCCCGCGCCTTCGCCTTGCAGGTCGCGGCTGATTCGGCAGTAGTTCAGGTAGGTCATGGCAAAAAGTTTAGCAGTTCTACTTGACATCGTGAATACGCCCTGGGATGCGTCGCCGCCGCGGCGCTGGGGGCGCTGCTCTACCTCGTTGTCACCTCCGATGCGGTGGAGGGTGCGTTGACCGCGATCTTCCAGCGCGCACTCGACACCCAGTAGCGGACACGGGGTGTGGACGTGACGGATGGAGGCCACAGCCACGACGACGGCTACGTGACGGTGGAGGCGGCGATCGTCTTCACCGCCCTGACCGCCGTGGTCGGACTGGTCGTCGCCGGCGTCCTGACCCTGGCGACGTATCTCGGGGCGGTGGGGATGGCCCGCGACGCGGCCCGGGCGGCGGCACTCGGCGACGAGGCCGCGGCCCGGGCCGTCGTGACGCAGGGAGAACCGGACGCGCGGCTGGTCGTCGACCCCGGCGGTGCGGCCGGTGCGTCCGGCACCTCAGGGGACGGCGCCCGGCTGATCACCGTGACGGTGACCGTCCCCGGCCGGTTGTTCGACATCTCGGCGTCGGCGGTGATCGTCGGTGAACCGCAGGGCAGGTGACGACGAGGGCTCGGCGACGGTGGTCGGTGCCGCCCTGATCCTCGGGGTCGTGGCCCTGTCCCTGCTGATCGTGCACGGGGTGACGGGCCTGGTCCAAGACCACCGGGCGTCGGCGGCGGCGGACCTGACCGCACTGTCGGCGGCGACGGTGCTGCAGCGCGCCGGGATCGACGAGGCGTGCTCCGTCGCCCGGACGGTAGCGCGAGGCAACGGTGCCGAGGTGCGTGCGTGCACGGTCGTCGACGGGGCGGCGACGCCCTACGGCACCGCCGGCCTGCAGGGGGTGAGGGTGGAGGTCGCGGTGTCACGGTCGGTGGCGCAGGCGTCGGGGGGGGCCGGTGGGGTGAGTCGGGTTTTACCTGGTTAGACCCCGTGCGAAGTGCCCTGTAGTCGCCAGCTGTTGGCCCTGTCCGGCTGCCTCCGAGCGGTGTGCAGTGGACAATCGCATAGGGAAAGGAGCATGCCGTCCGCGTTGACGGCATGCGTGTGAAACATGAGTAATCCCACCGGTCCGGGACCCGATGAAGAGCCCCGGAACGAGGCCCAGAACGGGCCCCAGAACGAGCCCCAGGGTGAGTACCAGAACGAGTTCGGTTACGGCGGCCCGTCCGGGGCGCAGCCGGGGGCCTGGCAGCCCACGGGTCCGCAGGACCTGAGGTTCGCCCCTGCTTCGTATTCGCAGTACTCGCAGTACTCGCAGTACCCTCCGTACCCGCCCGCCCCGGAGCTGGAGTCCAACCCTCTCGGACTGGTCGGATTCATCCTCGCGGTGGTCGGCACCGTTCTGGCCTGCATCCCCGGGATCATGGTCGTGGGGTGGGTGCTGCTGCCGATCGCGTTCATCGTGTCGATCGTGGCGGTGTGCCTGCGGGGAAGGAAGCAGGGCTTCGGGATCACGGGTCTGGTGGTCTCCGTGGTCGGTGCGCTCCTGGCCGTCGTCATGTTCGTCGTCGTGATCAGCACCGTGTTCAGCGACGTCATGGACGAGATCTCCGACGCGCAAGACTCCTCCGAGAACACGCTGCCGCACAGTGGCACGCCGACCCCCGACGCCGAGCGTGGCACGCGCACCGACCCGCTCCCGTGGGGGACCACCGTCTCGGACGGGGAGTGGGAGGTCACGATCAACAGCGTGGACCTCGACGCCAACGCGGTGGTCAGGGCGGAGAACGAGTACAGCGACCCTGCGCCGAAGGGATCGACGTACATCCTGGTCAACGCCACGATCACCTACGTCGGTGACGACGAGGACGGGGATATGCCGTGGACGACGATCGAGTACGTCACCGTCGACGGGGAGACCGTCACCCCCTACGACGGTGAGCACTACGCGGTGACCCCGGACGAGCTGGACACGATCACCGACCTCTACCCGGGCGGGTCCACCACCGGCAACGTGCTGCTCACCGTCCCGGCCGATACCGCCGGCGAGGGTGTGCTCACCGTCGAACCCGGTCTGATGGACCACCGTGCCTTCGTCGCGGTCAACGGTGAGGGCAGGGCGGCCGGGGAGACCCGGATGAGCTGATCAGGCTCAGCTGAACAGGGAGGCCAGGTAGGGGGTGGAGTCCGCCATCGAGGCGACCATCGCCCCACTGTGGTCCTCGGGGTACCAGTGCACGTCGACCTGCTCGTTGGAGCCGGCGAACTGGTTCAACCACAGCTGCGAGTTCAGCGCCACGCCGATCGGGCTGGGCACGTCGATGTCCAGCAGGCCGTGGCCCACGAACACGGGTTTGTCGTAGCCGTCGGTGGGGGTGGCCATGTAGCCGCGCAGTGCGTCCTGCATCCCCGGCACCGAGCGCAACGCGGTGGAGAAGGAGTCCGACAGGTCCACCCCGTCCATGGCCTGCGACATCTCCGGGTAGCAGGCGGTCTCTGCCAGGTCGGCGATGCGCCGCCCCTCGTCGGACAGGGCGGCGTCGAGGTCGACCTCCGGGTGCGCCTCGCGGAAGCCGGCGAGGATGTAGGCGGCGTACACGTTCAGCCCGGTGGGCAGCACCACCGGCGGGAAGGACGGCGACGCGGCGAGCACCAGTTCCTCGATGTAGGCGGGTGCGCCGGTGGCGACCGCGCCCCGGTAGTCCAGCTCGGGGTCGATCTCGGCGCTGCGCCGGGTGGCGGCGTGGGCGACGTGCAGTGCGGCGCCGCCACCCTGGGACTGACCGATCACCGCCCACGACGGAGACAGCAGCGAACCCGCGTCCGACGCGCCGGGTGCTGAAGCGTCCACGGAATCCAGGGTGCGTGCGGCGGCGACGGAGTCGATCACGTTGAGCGCGCTGACCGACCCGTTGAGGTAGGACATCAGCCCCGGCGTGCCCATGCCCACGTAGTCCGAGGCAACCACGGCGTAACCCTGCTCCAGCCAGTGGTTGAGGTAGCCGGCGTCGCGGTCGGAGCGTGGCTGCGCCGAGGGGGTGCACGTGTCGCCGAGTCCGACGGTGCCGTGCGCCCAGGCGAGCACGGGCCAGCCGCCGTCGGGTGCGTCGCCGGGCGGCAGGAACAGCGCGGCGGTGGACGCGGCGGGCTGGCCGTGCTGGTCGACGGTGGAGTAGACGAAGCGTTGCTGGGTACCTGCCGAGGACAGGCCGAGTGCGGGGTCGAGCGGCACCTCGTCGACGGCCACGCCCGCCTCGTCGGGCAGCGGCACGCCGTCCGTGACGTCCAGCCCCGACCAACCGGGCGCGGCGGTGCCGGCAGGGTCAGCAGTACCGGCGGGCTCGGCGCCCGCGCTCGGGACGCACAACGCCGCGGTGAGCACGGTGCACAGCACACCGGCGGTGATGGTCGACAGGGAGGAACGGCGCACGGGGAACGTCCTTGTGGGAAGCGGCGGGAAGCGGCGGGAAGCGGCGGGGCAACGTCAGGAGAAGGCTTTCCGCCCCGATACTAGTTCGCCGGGCCAGCCGATCCGGCTGATTCAGCCGATTCAGCAGACCCTGCGGCATCCGCCAGAGCGCGCAGTAGCACCGCCGCCCCGTGCTTGAACAACGGGTCGTTGCCGTTGCCGCACTTCGGCGACTGCACGCACGAGGGGCAACCGGACTCGCAGGCGCAGGACTCCACGGTGTCCGCGGTCATCGCCATCCAGCGGGCGAACCTCTCGAACCCGGCCTCGGCGAAGCCCGCCCCGCCCTCGTAGCCGTCGTAGACGTAGACGGTGGGGAAGCCGGTGTCCACGTGCAGCACCGTGGACACCCCGCCGATGTCCCACCGGTCGCAGGTGGCCAGCAGTGGCAGCAGACCGATCGCCGCATGCTCGGCGGCGTGCAGCGCGCCGGGCCACAACGGTTCCTCGATGCCCAGGTCGAACAGCACGCCGGGGTCCACGGTGTAGGCCACCGCGCGGGTGTGCAGCCGTTGGGGCGGGTAGTCCAGCGGGACGGTGGTGAGCACCTCGCCGTCGAGGGTGCGGCGCTGGTAGCCGGTGACCTGGTGGGACACCTCCACGTCCACGTCCGCGGTCCACACCCCGGAGGGTGCGGAGTCGGTGCCGCCGATCTCGCGGGTGCGTCGCACGCGTTCCACGCGGATGTCCACGGTCTCCTCCGCCCGCGTGGTCCACTCCGGGGTCTCGGGGTGGACCAGGCAGACCGAGTCGGCCAGGGACAGGCCGTCGACGAGGTAGGTCTCGCCCTGGTGGACGTAGACGGCGCCGTCGTGCACCTCGCTGACCGCGCGGGCGGCGTCGATGGTGCCGAGCACCCGTCCGGAGGCCTGGTCGACGATGACCACCTCCTCGCCCGCCCCGCCACGGATGCTCACCCGCCCGTGGACCTCCCCGGAGATCTCCAGGTCGCAGAACACCCCGCGCGGACGCCGACGCAACGAGCCCTCGGCGACCAGCGTGTCGACGACGCGTCCTGCGCTCTCACCGAAGTCGCCGATATCCGCATCGCTCAGCGGCGCCTCGGCGGCGGCGCACAGCAGGTGGCCGGCCAGGATGTAGGGGTTAGACGGGTCGAAGACGCTGGCCTCCACCGGCTTGTCCAGCAGCGCCTCCGGGTGGTGCACCAGGTAGGTGTCCAGCGGGTTGTCGCCAGCGACCATGACGACCAGGCAGCCCTGCCCTCGGCGTCCGGCGCGTCCGGCCTGCTGCCGGAAGCTGGCCACGGTGCCGGGGAACCCGCAGGACACCACGGCGTCCAGCCCGCCGACGTCGATGCCGAGTTCCAGGGCGCTGGTCGCGGCGAGGCCGAGCAACTCGCCGTCGTCGAGTCGTCGTTCCAGCTCGCGGCGGGCCTCCGGGGTGTAGCCGGCGCGGTAGGACGCGATGCGCGCGGCGTCGCCCGGGCGTCCTGCCGCGGAGAGGTCCTCGGCGCAGGCCAGGGCGGTGATCTCGGCGCCGCGCCGCGAGCGCACGAAGGTGAGCGTGCGCGCGCCCTCGGCGATGAGCCGGGCCATGATCCCGGCGGACTCCGTGGTCGCCGCGCGCCGCACCGGTGCCCCGTGCTCGCCGACGACGTCCTCGCGGAACCCCGGCTCCCACAGCGCGACGGTGCGCTCGCCCTGCGGCGAGCCGTCCTCGGTCACCGCGACGGTGGGACGCCCCGTCAACCGTGCGGCGTGACGCTCCGGCTCCGCCGTCGTCGCACTGGCCAGCACGATCGTGGGTTCGGCACCCGCCCGGGCGGCCAGGCGCAGCAACCGGCGCAGCACGAGGGAGACGTGCGCGCCGAAGACGCCGCGGTAGACGTGGCACTCGTCGACGACGATGAAACGCAGGGTGCGCAGCAGCCGTGACCAGCGCTGCGACTGGCCCAGCATCGAGGCGTGCACCATGTCCGGGTTGGAGACCAGGATGCGCGCGTCGTCGCGGACGGTGCGCCGTGCCTCGGTGGGGGTGTCGCCGTCGTAGGACGCCACCATCACCCCGCGCAACTCCGGGACCTGCGAACACAGCCGCGCCAGGCCGGCGCGCTGGTCCTGCGCCAGCGCCTTGGTCGGCGACAGGTACAGGCAGGACGCCGTGGGCTCGGCGGCGAGCCGGGAGAGCACCGGCAGCTGGTAGCCCAGGGACTTGCCGGACGCCGTGCCCGTGGCCACGACCACGTCGCGGCCCTCCCACGCGTGCTGCGCGGTGGCGACCTGGTGCGACCAGGGGGCGGTGATGCCGTTGTCGACGAGGTGGTCGCGCAACGCCGGCAACACCCAGTCCGGCCAGTCGACCGGCTCCGAGGGGCGCGCGGGCTCGGCGCGCACGTGGGTGAGCGGGTCCTGGCGGCCGTTGCCCGACCCCGTACCCGACCCCGTACCGGACCCCGTACCGGAGGCCTCCCGCAGCGTCGCGAGGAGTTCGGAACCGTAGGATCCGGGGAATTCGCTCATGGTGAACAGTCTAGGGGGACGGGCGACGGCTCCACCTTCGACGGTTCGTCGCGCCGATACGTGCAGGTCAGCGGTGTTCGCTGTGGTGTCAGCCATAACCGTCTGCCGGGGGTGGTGGGGAAGAGGGGGGTTTCGGGTGAGAAAATAGTGCCGTGGGTATGGTGCTGCGCGGGAAAACATGGAACACTGGTGGGCGGTCACAGTTTCTGTGCGTCGCTTTGCTCGCTGTATCACCGGTTAGACCCGCAGTCAGTAGGTAAAACGTTCGCGGGAGTTGTTTGCATGCGAACGGACCAACGTTCACGGTGGTTCTAGCATCGGCCCGGTGGCCTCGCGAAAAGTTGGCGGGGCACCGATCACCGAGATGTAAGTAAGGGAAAGAACATGGCACAGGGAACCGTCAAGTGGTTCAACGCTGAAAAGGGCTACGGCTTCATCGCACCGAACGATGGTGGCGCTGACGTCTTCGTCCACTACTCCGAGATCCAGGGCAACGGCTTCCGTACCCTCGAGGAGAACCAGCAGGTCGAGTTCGAGATCGGCGACGGCGCCAAGGGCCCCCAGGCTCAGGCTGTCACCGCTCTCTAAGAGCACCGACTGAACCCACCGTCGCACCGGGAGGTCTGATCTTCCCGGGACGGTAGCTTCATCACAGCGCCGCCCGGCGTCCGCGGAGAGATCCGTGGGACGCCGGGCGGCGTTGCTGCGTGCGGGGGCGTGATCTGGCTGGGGTGTGCCGGGGCGTGCTGGGGTGTGTGGCAGATATCGCACCCCATAAACTGCTTCAGGAAATATGACCTGGGCTTTTCTGTGTAGAGGGACCTTATTGGGTGCGAAATGTGGACCCCTCTGCCGTGCGGTGCTCCATGACCTGCGACATGTGCCCCACCGTCCAGTCGAACAGGGCGTGCACCGCCGGCAGGGCGGAGCGCCCCAGGTCGGTGAGCTCGTAGACGACCCGAGGGGGGATCTCGGGGAAGGCGGTGCGTGTGACCAGCCCGTCGGCGGCCAGTGCGGAGAGTCGCTGGGAGAGGACCCGCACGGAGATGCCGTCCACCGCGGTCTGGATCTGCCCGTTGCGCAGCGGGCCGTGCTCGAGGCTGAGCAGGATCAGCATGTTCCACCGGTCGCCGACCGTGCTGAACAGGTCGCGGCTGGGGCAGTCGCGGGCGGCGGGGTTCCAGGAGTCGTCCATGGTGGGAATTCTATCACGACACTATTGCAGGCAGGCACTGTACAAAAGGAAGCAACGAGGTTAGACTGCCGGACATGGCTAACATCACCATCTACGGGTCGACCGGCATGGTCGGCACCGACATTGCACTCGAAGCAGTCTCACGCGGCCACCGGGTCACCGGCGTCACCCGTCAGGACAACCCCTCCAACCCGGTCGACGGCGTCACCTACGTCACCGGTGACATCCACGACCCCGCGGACGTCGCCGCCAAGGCGCAGGACGCCGACATCGTCGTCCTCTCCGTCCCCGGCCCGCGCGACGGCAGTTCCGTCCAGCCCATCGTCGACGCCCACGCCGCGCTCATCGGCGCGGTCGCCGGTACGTCCGACGCAGCATCCGACGCAGCGTCCGGCGTGCGTCTCTTCGTCGTCGGCGGTGCCGGCGCCACGCTCACCGCCGACGGCACCTTGCTGGTCGACACCCCGGACTTCCCGGAGGCCTATGCCGCGGAGGCCCGCTCCTTCGCCGAGGTCCTCGACCTCTACCGCGCTGCCCCCGCGCAACTGGACTGGACGATGCTCGCCCCGGCACCGGAGATCGGCCCCGGCGCACCCGCCGCGTCCTACGTCCTGGGAGACGACCACCCGGCCGGTGGCAGCGTCACGACCGGCACGTTCGCCCGTGCGGCGCTCGACGAGATCGAGCGTCCGGCGCACCGTCGGGCCCGCTTCACCGTCGCGGACGCCTGAGCCTGAGCTGAACCCCCCGGGAACACGGGGTATCCGCACGGTTGTCCGTGCAGCGTGTAGGGTCTCACCTCGAACCCCCTGTTGATTCATTCGGGTGAACAGGGATGCATGGGAACGACAGGACGAAGGTGGGAGCGACACCGATGGCAGCGCAGGAGACCGAGGGCGGCGGCGGGAAGAAACTCGTCATCGTGGAGTCCGCCACGAAGGCGAAGAAGATCCAGCGCTACCTCGGCGACAACTACGTTGTCGACGCCTCCGTCGGTCACATCCGTGACCTGCCGCGCGGTGCCGCGGACGTGCCCGCCAAGTACAAGAAGGAACCGTGGGCACGTCTCGGCGTGAACGTCGACGACGACTTCGAGGCCCTGTACGTGGTCAGCCCGGACAAGAAGAAGAAGGTCTCCGAGCTCAAGAGCAAGCTCAAGCAGGTCGACGAGGTCTACCTCGCGACAGACCCCGACCGTGAGGGCGAGGCCATCGCCTGGCACCTGCTGCAGGTGCTCAAGCCCAAGGTGCCGGTGCGCCGCATGGTCTTCCACGAGATCACCGAGTCCGCCATCAAGGAGGCCGCGGAGAACACCCGCGACCTGGACCTGGACCTGGTCGACGCGCAGGAGACCCGTCGTGTGCTCGACCGTCTCTACGGCTACGAGGTCTCCCCGGTGCTGTGGCGCAAGGTCATGCCGCGCCTGTCGGCCGGACGCGTGCAGTCCGTGGCCACCCGGGTCATCGTGGAGCGCGAACGCGAGCGCATGGCGTTCGTGTCCGCGGAGTACTGGGACCTCACCGCCACGCTGGAGACCGGTGCGTCGGCCGGGGACACCGCCAACCCCACGTCCTTCGACGCCTCACTCGCGGCCGTCGACGGTGCCCGCGTGGCACAGGGCCGTGACTTCGGCGACGACGGCAAGCTGAAGACCGGCAAGGCGCAGGCCAACGTCACCGTCATCGACCGGCAGGGCGCCGAGCAGCTGGCGGAGAACCTCACCGGCGCGGCGATGTCAGTGTCGAAGGTCGAGGAGAAGCCGTACACGCGGCGCCCCTACCCGCCGTTCATGACCTCCACGCTGCAGCAGGAGGCCGGCCGCAAGCTGCACTACACCTCGGAGCGCACGATGCGTATCGCGCAGCGTCTCTACGAGAACGGCCACATCACCTACATGCGTACCGACTCCACGACCCTGTCGAAGTCCGGTATCGACGCCGCCCGTCAGCAGGCCCGCGAGCTCTACGGCCCCAGCTTCGTGGCGGACGCGCCGCGCCAGTACAACCGCAAGGTGAAGAACTCGCAGGAGGCCCACGAGGCGATCCGTCCGGCCGGCGAGACCTTCGCCACCCCGGGCAACCTGTCCGGTCAGCTCGACGCCGAGGAGTTCAAGCTCTACGAGCTGATCTGGCAGCGCACCGTGGCCAGCCAGATGGCCGACGCCCGCGGCACCTCGATGAAGGTCACCGTCTCCGGGACCGCCACCAGCGGCGAGAAGACGGACTTCCAGGCCAACGGCCGCACGATCACCTTCCCGGGCTTCCTGAAGGCCTACGTGGAGACCAGCCAGACGGCGGACGGACGCAACGTCGCCGACAACGCCGAGAAGGCGCTGCCCGTGCTCACCGAGGGCGACGGGCTGGACACGCGCACGGTCACCGCCGACGGGCACTCCACGAACCCGCCGGCGCGTTTCACCGAGGCCTCGCTGGTCAAGACGATGGAGGAGCTCGGCATCGGGCGTCCGTCGACGTACGCCTCGATCATCAACACGATCAAGGCCCGCGGCTACGTGGTCTCGCGCGGTTCGGCGCTGGTGCCCAGCTGGGTGGCCTTCGCCGTGGTCGGCCTGATGGAGCAGAACTTCGGCTCGCTGGTGGACTACGAGTTCACCTCCTCGATGGAGGACGAGCTGGACCGCATCGCCCGCGGCGAGGAGAACCGCTCGCACTGGCTGCGCGGCTTCTACTTCGGCGACGACAAGGCGTCGGACGCGACGGCGGAAACGATCGCCCGCCTCGGCGGGCTCAAGACGATGGTGGGCGACAACCTCGAGCAGATCGACGCGCGCAAGGTGAACTCCCTGCACCTGTTCGACGACTCCGAGGGTGTGCCGATCATCGTGCGTGTGGGCCGCTACGGCCCGTACCTGGAGCGCACGAAGCCGGTTCCCGAGGGCGCACCGGAGGGCACCGAGCCGGAGGTCCAGCGGGCGAACCTGCCCGAGACCATCACCCCGGACGAGCTGACCCGCGAGGTCGCCGAGAAGCTCTTCGCCACCCCGCAGGGCGGACGTGAGGTCGGGGTGAACCCGGCGAACGGCCGCATGATCATGGCCCGTGAGGGTCGCTACGGCCCCTACGTCACCGAGCAGGTCAAGGACGACGAGGAGGCGCGGGTCTCCGCCGAGGCGGAGAAGACCGTGGAGGCCGAGCGCGACCAGGAGGACGCCGAGCGTGCCGCGGAGGGCAAGAAGCCGCTGAGCCGTGAGACGAAGACGGCGGCGAACAAGAAGGACAAGCGGATCAAGGAGATCCTGCAGGAGACGCTGAAGCCGAAGACGGCGTCGTTGTTCGAGTCGATGGACCCGGCGTCGGTGACCCTCGAGGAGGCGCTGAAGCTGATGAGCCTGCCTCGTGAGGTGGGTGTGGACCCGTCGGACGGTGAGATGATCACCGCGCAGAACGGCCGCTACGGCGCGTACCTGAAGAAGGGCTCGGACTCGCGTTCCCTGCAGAACGAGGAGCAGATCTTCACGGTGACCCTGGACGAGGCACGGCGGATCTACGCCGAGCCGAAGCGCCGGGGTCGTGCCGCGGCGAAGCCGCCGCTGAAGGAGCTGGGTGACAACGACGTCTCGGGCAAGCCGATGACGGTGAAGGACGGCCGGTTCGGCCCGTACGTGACCGACGGGACGACGAATGCGTCGTTGCGCCGTGGTGACTCGCCGGAGACGATGACGGACGCCCGCGGCAACGAGCTGCTCAGTGAGCGGCGTGCCAAGGAGGCGGCCGACGGCGGTGCCCCGGCGAAGAAGTCCGCCAAGTCGACGCGCAAGACGACGAAGAAGTCGACAGCGAAGAAGACGACCAAGAAGGCCGTGAAGTCCACGACGAAGCGCACGGTGAAGAAGGGTTCGTCGGCGGCGGCGAAGAAGGCGGCCGCGAAGAAGAACTGACCGGACCGGTCTTCGACTCCTCACGGGGCGTACTGTTGATTTCCTGACGGGAATATCAGCTACGGAGGAGAAGAGTGATGACTGATTCGGCAGGCCCGGGCGGGCGCTGGGCGGACTACGACAAGGGGACGCGGGAACAGCTCGCGTCGGCGGCGGCTGGGGCGCCGCAGGGGGCGCCGCAGTCTACTGACCAGCCCCAGCAGTTGCGTGGGCGGTTGGCGCCGCGCACGGAGATCCCGCCGAAGGACCCCTTCGCCGGCTGGTCCCTGTTCGGGCTGGCGCTGTTCATCGTCGGGGTAATCGCGGCGATCGTCTGCTTCGCCAACTCCGGCGGCACGGAGACGAGTGGCTCGGGCTGGAGCAGTGTGACCGTGGACGTGGTGTACATGGACGTGCTGGCAGGCGCGATCTGCTGCTCCCTGTTCGCCGCGGCCGGACTTGTCGTGGCGGTCGTGGCCAAGGTGGGGTCCCACGTCACCCAGGGGGCGAGGAGGGGCGACGGCCCCGCGCCTGTTTGACCGTAACTTCACCCGGTCGTAGCATGATGTTCAACGTATTGAACTCTCTGACGACGGGTGACGAAGAATGTCGGTTGACGCCTCCGAGGTAAACCTCGGTAAGGACGGGGTGACGCAGGACGGGGTGACGCAGGACGCGCCGGCGGCGGGCGGGAAACAACCGCGCCTGACCAGTCTGCTCGGCCCGGCGTTCGTCGCCGCCATCGCCTACGTCGACCCCGGCAACGTCGCGGCGAACCTCTCCGCCGGTGCGGAGTACGGCTACCTGCTGCTCTGGGTGCTCATCGTCGCCAACCTCATGGCCGCGGTCGTCCAGTACCTCTCGGCGAAACTCGGGCTGGTGACCTCGAAGTCGCTGTCCGCCACCCTCGCCGACTGGTTCGACGCCCGCGAGAACAACGGCACCGCCGCAGGACGCCGCCGCGGGCGGGCGGGGCGCCTGGCGTTCTGGGGGCAGGCCGAGATCATCGCCGCGGCGACCGACGTCGCCGAGGTCATCGGCGGTGCCATCGCCCTGAACCTGCTCTTCGGGACCCCGCTGGTGCTCGGCGGCGTGATCGTCGGTGTGGTGTCGCTCGGCATGCTCGTGCTGCAGGGAGGCCCCACCCAACGCCGCTTCGAGTTCGTGATCATGGGGTTCCTCCTGGTCATCACGGTCGGTTTCCTGTCCGGACTGTTCGTCACCGGACTGTCGGTGGGGGAGATGGTCGAGGGCATCGTCCCGCGCTTCCAGGGCACGCACTCGGTGGTCCTGGCGGCGAGCATGCTGGGCGCCACGGTGATGCCGCACGCGGTGTACCTGCACTCCGGGCTGGTCCGCGACCGCCGGTTCACGCCCCAGGGCGATGACGGGATGCGCCGCCACCTCAAGGCCACCAAGTGGGACGTCGGCACCGCGCTGGTGGTGGCCGGCACGGTGAACATCGCCATGCTGTGCCTGGCCGCCCAGGCGCTGCGCGGGGTGGACGGCACCGACACCATCGAGGGTGCCCACGGTGCCGTGGAGAACGCCCTGGGGCCGGTGATCGGCGTGCTCTTCGCCGTCGGGCTGCTGGCCTCGGGTCTGGCCTCGACCTCGGTGGGCTGCTACGCCGGTGACATGGTGATGCGTGACCTGCTGAAGGTGCGCATCCCGCTGCTGCTGCGTCGCTTCCTCACGATGCTCCCGGCCCTGGTCATCCTGGGCATGGGTGTGGAGCCCACCTGGGCGCTGGTGATGAGCCAGGTGGTCCTCAGCGTGGGCATCCCCTTCGCCCTGGTCCCGTTGGTCGCCGCGACCTCACGGCACACCGTGATGGGACGCTGGGCGAACCCGCGGGCGCTGACGCTCGTCGCCGTCGTGATCTGCGCGGTCATCATCGCGCTCAACGTGCTGCTGATCTGGCTGACGCTGACCGGGCAGGCGTAGGCGTAGAGGGGGAAAAGCCCCGGGGTCCTACCCGCGCTCGGCGAGGGTGGAGCGGACCGGGCGGGCGAGCTGCGTCATCTCCTTGCGGCCGCGCAGCTCCACCGACTTCATCAGCGTCCAGCGCTCCTGCTCGGCGTCGTTGGCCTTGCGCAGCGTGGACGCATTGGTCAGCACGCGGCCCGGGGTGTCCTTGGCCAGTTCCGTCAGCCGTGCGGCGGCGTTCACCGCGTCGCCAATCACGGTGTACTCGAAGCGGTCGCTGGCGCCGATGTGCCCGGCCACGACCTCTCCCACGGCGGCGCCGATACCGGCGGCCAGCTCATGCTCGGCGAGCTCCTGGTTGAGTTCACGCGCGGCGGCGAGCGTGTGGCCGGCCATGTCGTCCAGCGGGATCGGGGCGCCGAAGATGGCCAGTGCGGCATCGCCCTCGAACTTGTTGATGATGCCCTTGTTGCGGTGCACGACCTCCACGACCTTGTCGAAGAAGCTGTTCAGCGCCTTCACCACGTGCTGCGGGGAGGAGGACACGGCGAAGCCGGTGGAGCCGATGACGTCCACGAACAGCACGCCCACGAAGCGGTTCGCCCCGCCGAGCTCCGGCTTCTCCTCGATGGCGCGGCGGGCCACCTCGGTGCCCACGTAGCGTCCGAACAGGGTGCGGACCTGCTCGCGTTCGCGCAGGCCCTGCATCATCTCGTTGAAGCCGGCCTGAAGTACGCCGATCTCGGTGGCGTCGTAGATGCGCACCTGCGCGTGGGAGTCGCCGCGGCGCACGCGGTTCATCGCGTACTGCAGCTCGCGGATCGGGTCGACCACGGTCATGGTGATCAGCCGGGTCCCGGAGAAACCCGTGAACAGCGCGGTGAGGCTCAGCGCCAGCACGCCGGGGAGGATCTCGCGGGCGTCGCCGGGGAAGAAGGTCGTGGCCTGGGCGGCGACCATCAGCACCACCCCGATCACCGGGACGGCGGACGTGAGGATCCAGACCCCGGTGATCTGCAGGGACAGCGGGGAGATCCGTTCCTGCGGTGCCCCGGTGCGCCGCAGCGCCCGGGCGGCGACGGGACGCACCAGGCGCTCGGCGACCATGAACGTCATCAGCACCACCATGGCCCCGCCCAGCAGGGCGGTGACCGCGACGGACAAGGCCCATTTACCGGAGAACTGGGAGGCCACGATGGTGAAGATCACCACTCCGACCAGCCACAACACGGCGCCGAGCAGTGCCTGGAGCGCCGGGATGCGCAGCACGAGGCGCCGGATCATCACCGGGTCGACCGGGTCCGGGTTGCGCTGCCACCGCAGCACCGGGGTGAAGAAGAACAGGGTGGCACCGATACCGACCACCAGCGCGAAGATGAAGTACACCGTGTAGAGCGTGGCGGTGGTGGTGTTCAGCGTCGTCAGTTCCGCGGCGCCGCCGAGGGGGACGAGGAAACGCAGGAAGGACGCCACTCCGAGCGCACCGACCACGTTGACCAGGAAGACGGTCAGGGCGTACAGCGGCCAGGTGGTGCCCCACGCCCACTTGATGTACTGCCCCAGTTTCTGCATGCGTCCCAGACTATCGGAGCAGCACCGGCTTGTCCCCGTCCCGGTCATGTCCGGGAGGGCGACTACACTTGGCGCCTGTGTCTTCCGCCTCAGAGTCCGTGTTCACTGCCGCTGTCCTCAGTCCTCACGTGACCGTCCCGTTGGTCGCCGCGGTGGAGGCCGCCAGAAGTGCGGGCAGGGGAGAGGGGGCGTCGGCCGCGATGACGCACTCGTGGTTGTTCACGGGGCCTCCGGGGTCAGGACGTTCCGTCGCGGCGAAGGCCTTCGCCACGGCGTTGGTCTGTGAGGATCCGGACGTGCCGGGGTGCCGTCGGTGCGACGGGTGCCGCTCGGCGGCGGCGGGGTCGCACCCGGACATCACCTGGGTGCACACCGACGGTGTGGTGATCCAGGTGTCCGAGGCCAGAGAAGTGATCAAGACCGCCGCGGCGATGCCCACCGTCGCCCCGTGGCGGATCGTGGTGTTCGAGGACGCCGACCGGTTCAACGACAGTAGTGCGAACGCACTGCTGAAGAGCATCGAGGAGCCGCCGGAGCGCACCGTCTTCATCCTGTGCGCGCCGAGCACGGACCCCGAGGACATCGCGGTGACGTTGCGCTCCCGGTGCCGTCACCTCTACGTCCCCACGCCCTCACGCGACGAGGTCGAGGCGGTCCTGCTGGCCGACGAGCGCCTGGGGCTGTCGCCGGAGCAGGCGGCGTGGGCGGCGGAGGTCGCCGGCGGCCACATCGGGCGCGCCCGCCATCTGGCGTCCGAGGAGAAGGCGCGGGCCAAGCGGGCCAGTGCGCTGAAGTTGCCGGCGTTGGTCTACGAGCCGGGGGAGGCGTACCGCTTCGTCACGGACCTGGTGACCTCGGCGAAGGACGAGGCCACCTCGTCGGTGGCCGAGCGTGAGGAGAAGGAGCTGGCGGACCTGCAGAGCTCACTGGGGATGGGCGCCAAGGGCCGGGGGGTGGCCAAGGCGCAGGCGGGTTCCGCGGGCCAGATCAAGGAGCTGGAGAAGGAACAGAAGAACCGTCGGACCCGGATGCTGCGCGACTCGCTGGACCTGGCGCTGATCGACATCGCGGGCATGTACCGTGACGCGATGATGGTCGCCGCGGGGGCGGTGGACGGGGAGGAGCCGGTGGGTGGGTTCCTGCACCCCGACCAGGCGAAGGTCTCGCGTGAACTGGCCCGGCGCAATGCCCCGGAGAGCCTGGTGCAGTGCATCGACGCGGTGTCGGCGTGCCGGGAGACGCTGACGTACAACGTGAAGCCGGAGGTGGCGTTGACCTCGATGGTGGGGCGGCTGCGGGAGTGCTGCCGGCAGGTGTGAGCTGGCATGACGGCGGAGTGAGGGGCTGTTTTTGTGGAGGGTTGCACCGTCGGCTAGGATTACCGCTCGTATGCAGCACCGTCCCTGACGGTGCCTGTGCGCCGCCTTAGCTCAGTCGGTAGAGCGTTTCACTCGTAATGAAAAGGTCGCGAGTTCGATTCTCGCAGGCGGCTCCATTCTTTAGAACGGGCCGGGCCACCAACCTCCACGGTTGGTGGCCCGGCCCGTTGCCGTGTGTCACGTCGGGGCGAGATTGCCGTCGTGTGAATTTGTCGCGGGAGGGGTAGATACCACCGGGGGTACATGTCTAGGGTGTGTGCACTGGTTGCCCGGAGGCCGCGTGGTCTCCGCCAGAGTTGCTTGAAAGGTTCATCATGGACATTGCTTCCATCGTCGCTGCTATCCAGGCCGCTGGCGAGGCCCTCCCGTTCATCGGCGCCGCGGGTGAGTCCCTCACCGGGTCGGCGGACTCCATCACCGGTAGCTCGGACGTCATCGCCGGCTCGGCCGAGTCCGTCGGTGGTTCCGCCACGAGCGTCGGTGGATCCGGCGGCATCCTCACCGGGATCAGCGACGCGATCGCACCGATCGTGGACGTAGCTCCGGAGGAGTAGCGCGCGGGCTGCCTTGTTGCGGGACACGTTCCCGTGGCGGCCTCATGATGATGGACCCCGGGACGGTTGTCGTCCCGGGGTCCTTCATTGCCGTAGGCGCGGCTGGGCTGCGTCAGTTCTCGCAGCCGACCCCGTCGCCGTCACGGTCGAGGTGTGAGGCGTAGCCGGGTGTTCCGCGGTAGATGGGCGCGGCGCCGGCGGCACGGACCGCCGTGCAGTTCGCGTAGGAGACGGCCGGTTCTTCGACCTCGGGCGTGTAGTCGGGCACCGGGGTGTACTCCGGTGCCGGGTCCGGGGTGTAGACGGGGGCCGGATCCTGCGCAGGAGCGGGGTTCCCGGCGACGTTGACGTCGGGGTCGGTGTCGGGATCGGTGTCCACGTCGGGCTCGATCTCCGGCTCCGGCTCCACCTCGGTACTGGTCGGGGCCTCGGTGGTGCTCGTGGCACTCGTCGTGCTGGTGGCGCTGGAGGTGCTGGATGCGCTCGTCGTCGTGGTGCGCGACGTGGTGCTCGTGGCGCTGGTGGTGACTTCCTCGGCTTCAGTGTCCCCGCCGCAGGCGGTGACGAGTCCGAGTGTGAGTGCTGCGGTGGCTACCGCTGCCGCAAAAGTGCGGATCTTCATTGGGGTTCTCCTCGTAAAGTTTCGCACCCGTCATCGGCGCGACCGAGGAATATTAAACTGTATGCACATTCATTAGGAAAAGTAACGG
>NZ_JBQSWV010000028.1:0-43879 GCF_052377495.1 Corynebacterium sp. AOP36-E1-14 | reverse complement strand
GCGCTGCTCATCGCTCTCATCGGAGGTGCAGCTTCCGACCTGTCCGGATGGGGATTGCTCGGGTTCATTCTCTTCGCCGGTGCAGCTGCCATGGTCCACGAGCTAATCGTCGGCCTGGCCGCCATGCATGCCGGTTGGTTCCCCGCCTTCGCCGTCACCCTGATCTTCCTGATCTTCGGACTGTTCCTCGGCATTCCGACAGTCCCGTTGGTCATCCTCGTCGCGTACTGCTCCGCCACCGGTCCTGCTTTCGCGGACATGGGCTACGACTACAAGGCCGGCTGGATTCTGCGTCGGGAGACCCGACCCTGGCGGGAGTACGAGCTCGCGGGACGTCGTGAACAGCTCAAGGCGTCAATCATCGCCATCGTCGTGGCAATCGGCGTCGTCGCAGTTTCCTGGCAGGGGCTCTTCGCGGACGGAAGCATCCCACCGTCCGCCACCGTCTTTGCCGACACGATCACCGCAGGCATCTCCGACCCGGACATTGCGAAGACCATGGCGATGTGGGCGATCCCGGGGGCAGCGATCCAGCTGCTGGGCGGATCCACCCGTCAGATGGGCGTCCTGTTCGCCACGGGACTGCTCGTGGCAACTCCGCAGGCCTGGTGGCTCGTCCTCATCGCCTTGGCGACCCGGGTGGTGTGGCGCAAGCTGCGCGGGCCCGACGACACTGCTCTGACTCTGCTCGGTGCCGGCATCATCGCCGGCGACAGCGTCTTCAACGTCGGCAAGGTCGCGCAGTAGCTTCAGCTCCCCTGACCAGCCAGAAGTGTTACCACTTCTCCGGGACGCCGGACGGTAAAACCCCAGGTCGCGGAAAACGGGGCCGCCGAAAAGTGGTAATACTTCCTAGCGACCACCCAGCCGCCGCCGCGACACGAACTGGTAGCGGTCGCCGCGGAACGCCGACTCCGTCCACTCCACCCGCGAGCCGTCCTCGCCGAAGCCGGTGCGGTGGACGAGCAGCAGCGGCAGCCCCGTCGCAACCCGGAGCAGGTCGGCACGCACCGGGTTGCAGGGCACGGTCTCCACCACGTCCTCCACCTCGACGATGCCCATCTCGTACTCCTCGGCGAGCATGCGGTACAGCGAGTCCTGCGCCTCCAACCGGTCGGTCAGTTCGGTGAGGTCGCCGGGCAGGTGCACGGTCTCGTGGGCGAGCGGTTCGCCGTCCACGGTGCGCAGCACCTCGAAGCGGGTGACCAGTGCACCGTCCTCGAGCCTCAGGTGCTCGGCCACGCTGTCGGACGCCTGCTCACAGCGCGCCGAGAGCACCACGCGCCCGGGACGCCAGCCCTCGGACTCGGCGTTGCTGGAGAACGAGACCTGCGGCAGCAGCATCATCTTCGGGGAGGCCACGAAGGTGCCGCTGCCCTGGGTGCGTTCCAGGCGTCCGTCCGAGACGAGTTCGGCGATGGCCTGGCGCACGGTGGTGCGTGACGTGCCGAAACGTTCGGCCAGTTCACGTTCGGTGGGGACGGTGGTGCCCGGGTCGAGGTCGTCGATGAGCTCGAGGATCTGACTCTTGACCAGGTAGTACTTGGGCACCTTCATGCGACCACCGTACCGGGGGCGGGTGTAGCCCGGGCAATCCACCCGCGGACGTGACCCTTGACACGGCGAATTGGTCTAGTCCAATATGGGCGGTACTGGTCCAGGACGGCCCCGCACCGGTCCCCCGGACCCCCACCTGATGCGAGGAGTCTTCCGTGACCACCCCAGACACCGACACCGGGAAGAAGCGCAAGGGACTGCGCATCCCCGGGTTCGCCCAACTCCAGAGACTCGGCAAGAGCCTCATGCTGCCGATCGCCCTGCTCCCCGCCGCCGGCATCCTGTTGCGCCTCGGGCAGGACGACATGCTCGGCGGCACCGACATCCCCGTCATCGGCCCGTTCTTCGACTCGATGAGCGCCGCCGGTGACGGCATCTTCGGCAACCTCGCCATCCTCTTCGCCGTCGGTGTGGCCATCGGCTTCGCGAAGAAGGCCGACGGTTCCACCGCCCTGGCCGCCGTCGCCGGCTACCTGGTGATGACCTCCGTCTTCGACTCCATGTCCCCCGTCGTCCTGGAGGGCGTGGAGGACGCCGCGGGCGACCAGGCGATGATCGACTACAGCGTCTTCGGAGGCATCATCGTCGGCCTGATCACCGCCTGGCTGTTCGACAGGTACCACAACATCGAACTGCCCCCGTACCTGGGATTCTTCGGCGGACGGCGCTTCGTGCCGATCGTCGTGTCGCTCACGGTGCTGTTCGTCAGCTTCGCGATGGCCTACGTGTACCCGCTGTTCAACAGCGGCCTGACCTCCGTCGGCCAGTTCATCGCCGGCTCGGGTGCACTGGGCGCGTTCGTCTACGGTTTCGCCAACCGCATGCTCATCCCGCTGGGACTGCACCACATCCTCAACACCTTCATCTGGTTCATCTACGGCGACTACGAGGGTGCCAACGGCCTGGTCACCGGCGAGCTCAGCCGGTTCGCCGCCGGCGACGAGACCGCCGGCCTGCTGACCTCCGGTTTCTACCCGATCCTGATGTTCGGTCTGCCCGCAGCCGCCCTGGCCATGATCCACGTGGCCAAGCCGCGTCAGCGCACGGTGGCCGTGGGCATCTTCGGCGCCGCCGGCCTCACCGCCTTCCTCACCGGCGTGACCGAGCCGCTGGAGTTCGCGTTCATGTTCCTGGCGTTCCCGCTGTACGTGATCCACGCCGTGCTCACCGGCCTGTCCCTGGCGGTCGCACACCTGCTGGACATCCACCTGGGCTTCTCCTTCTCCGCGGGCCTGATCGACCTGCTGCTCTACGGTCGTGCACCGGCGGCACACAACATCCTGCTGCTGGTGGCGCAGGGCCTGATCTTCGCGGTGGTCTACTACGTGATGTTCCGCTTCGCGATCACCCGCTGGAACCTGCGTCTGCCCGGCCGCGTGCCGGACGACGAGTACGAGGCGTCCCTCGCCGCACAGGAAGCGCAGGACGCTGAAACGTCCGGCGCAGCGTCCGGCACGCAGCGTGCCGAGCGGCTCATCGCCGCGTTCGGCGGGCGCGACAACCTCGTCGGCGTCGACGCCTGCATCACCCGTCTGCGCATGGAGGTCGCCGACAAGTCCAGCGTGGACAAGGGCGCGCTGAGCGCCCTCGGCGCCGCCGGCGTCATGGAGGTCGGCAACAACGTGCAGGCCGTCTTCGGCACCCAGTCGGACGTCCTGAAGGACGAGATCAACGCCGCGCTCGCCGGCCCCGCGCCGGCCGCAGCACCCACCGCCGCCCCGGCGCCGGTCGTCGAGACCGAAACCGCTGCACCCGCCGAAACCGCCGAGCCCGCCGGCCCCACGCTGGTCCGCGCCCCGGTCCAGGGCCGCACGGTCGCCCTGTCGGAGGTGCCGGACAAGACCTTCGCCGCCGGCACCGTCGGCCCGGGCCTGGCCATCGAGCCGACGACCACCGACGGCATCGTCGAGGCCGTCGCCCCGGTGTCCGGCAAGCTCATGCAGCTGCTGCCCCACGCCTACGCCATCATGACCGACGACAAGACCGCCGTGCTCGTCCACCTCGGGCTGGACACGGTGAAGCTCAAGGGCGAGGGGTTCACCCTCCACGCCGCCAAGGGTGACCGTGTGGTCCAGGGCCAGCCGGTGATCACCTACGACGTCGCCTCCGTCGAGGCCGCCGGGTACCCCACCGTCGTGCCGGTCGTCGTGATGGACGCCCGCGGCGCCACCGTCGACGAGCTCGCCGAGCCGTCCGCCCCGGTGTCCACGATGCGTCCCCTGTTCACCGTCACCAAAAAGAAGTAGACCGAGAAGAAGAAGTAGGAGAACCCACCATGGAGATCATCATCCTGCCCGGCAGCGCGCAGGACGCCGCAGCCGCCGCCGGCACGCTGGCCGGCAGGGCCGTCGCGACGCTGCTGGAGCGCAAGCCGGACGCCGTCCTCGGGCTGGCCACCGGGTCGTCCCCCCTGCCCGTCTACGACGACCTCGTCGCCCGCCACGACGCCGGCGAGCTCTCCTTCGCCCGCGCCCGCGCCTTCACCCTCGACGAGTACGTGGGTCTGGCCGCCGGGCACCCGGAGCGCTACTCCACCGTGATCCGACGCGAGTTCACCTCCCGCGTGGACTTCGCCGACGACGCCGTGCACGGCCCCGACGGGCTGGCCGAGGACATCCCGGCGGCCTGCCTCGCCTACGACGACGCCATCCGCGCCGCCGGTGGCGTTGACCTGCAGATCCTCGGCATCGGCACCGACGGACACATCGGTTTCAACGAGCCGGGTTCCTCGCTGGCCTCGCGCACGCGCATCAAGACGCTGACCCACCAGACCCGTGTCGACAACGCCCGCTTCTTCGACGACGACCTGTCCAAGGTCCCCACCCAGTGCCTCACCCAGGGGCTCGGCACGATCATGGAGGCCCGCCACATCGTGCTGGTGGCCACCGGCCAGAACAAGGCCGAGGCCGTGCACCAGCTCGCCGAAGGCGGGGTGAGCGCCCTGTGGCCGGCGACGATCCTGCAGCACCACCCGCACGTCTCCGTCCTGGTGGACGAGGCCGCGGCCGGACGCCTGCAGCTCGCCGACTACTACCGCGTGACCTACGCCGCCAAGCCCGTCTGGCAGGGCCTGTGAGCACGCTCATCACCGCCGACGTCCTGGTCACCGGCGACGAGGTCCTGCGTCCCGGCTGGATCGAGGTCACCGGGGACACGGTGAGCGCCCTCGGCGCCGGCGCGCCGCCGCAGGACGTGCAGGACGCCGCGACGGCGCAGGACGCACAGGACGTGCTGGCGCTCGGCGAGGTCACCGTCGTGCCCGGGTTCGTGGACATGCACGTCCACGGCGGCGGGGGCGGGGCGTTCCCCGTCGCCACCGACGAGGAGACCGCCACCGCCGTGGCGATGCACGCCGCCCACGGCACGACCACGATCATGGCGTCGCTGGTGTCGGCGCACCCCGAGGAGCTGCTGCGCGAGGTCGATGTCCTGTCGGCCCACGTCCGCGACGGCCTGGTCGGCGGCATCCACCTCGAGGGGCCGTGGCTCTCCCCGGCGAAGAAGGGCGCGCACGACCCGACCGCCCTGCGCCACCCCGGCCACCCCGACGGCGGCGAGCTCACCCGTGTGCTCGACGCCGCGCGCGGCACCGTGCGCATGGTCACCTTCGCCCCCGAGCTCGACGGGGCGTTGGACGCCGTGCGACGCACCGTCGACGCCGGCGCGGTCGCCGCCGTCGGCCACACCGACGCGTCCTACGAACAGACCCTCGCGGCCATCGACGCCGGCGCGCGCGTGGGAACCCACCTGTTCAACGCCATGCGCCCGGTCCACCACCGCGAACCCGGCCCCGTCACCGCCCTGGTGGAGGACCCACGGGTGAACGTGGAGATGATCGGCGACGGCGTCCACCTGCACCCCTCGCTCTACCGCGGCGTCTGCGACCTCGTTGGGCCGGACCGAGTCACCCTGGTCACCGACGCCATGGCCGCCGCGGGCATGCCGGACGGCTCCTACCGTCTCGGCACCCTCGGGGTGGACGTGACCGGCGGCGTGGCGCACGTCGCCGGGACCGACACCATCGCCGGCAGCACCGCGACGATGGACCAGCTGTTCCGCTTCGCCGTGGAGCACGGGGCCGACGGAGACCGCGATGCAGCGCTGCTGCAGGCCGTCCGGCAGACCTCGGTCAACCCCGCCCGCGCCGTCGGTTTCCCCACCGTCGGCCTGCACGTCGGCGGACGCGCCGACCTCGTCGTGCTCGACACCACCCTCCAGGTGTCCACGGTCATGCGCGGCGGGGAACTCCTCTCACCCCTCACTACGCGGTAGTCGCGGCCCCGCTCAGCGTCCCCGCTTCCGCCGCGTCCGAGGATGCTGCAGACCCGGCGGGGTCAGCGGGGGTCACGCGGGACGGGCTGGCGAAGGAGGCGCGCGACAGGATCACGAACGCCGCGCACAGTAGCACCAGCGCGATCCAGTAGGGCACGCCGGCGCCGATGCCGTAGAGCACACCGACGGCCAGGGGGACGACCACGCCGACGGCGTTCTGCATCCCCTGCGTCACCCCGGCGAGCCAGCCCTGTTCGTCGTCGCCGACGGAGGTGGAGAGCACGCCATTGAGCGTGGCGGTCATCGGGCCCTCGCCCGCACCCAGCATCAGGGTGCCGGTGATCAGCAGCCACGGCTGCTGCAGCACCGACGCCAGCAGCGCCAGGGCCAGCACGCCGAGGGCCTGCACCACGATGCCGCCGAGGATCACCCCGCGCTCACCGACCCACTTGAGCAGTATGCCGAGCAGCACGCCCTGGATCACGATGTCGAGCACCCCGATGCAGGAGTTCAGCAGTCCGATCTGCGTGGGCGACCAGTCGACCGTGTCCATCGCCAGCACGCTGTAGTTGTTGACGAAGAAGCTGAACGGGATCGCCACGAGCAGCAGCCCGGTCAGCAGCATACGCAGCGACGGACGGGCGAAGGCCTGCCGGAAGACGCGCAGCGGGTGGATCTGCTCCACGGTGAGCCGGTCCGCCCTGTTCTCCGGGGCGTGGCTCTCGGGCAGGGCGACGAGGGTGACCACGCCGACGGTCAACGCCACCGCGGCGGTGGCGAGGACGGGCAGGTCCACGCTGTGCGCGGCGAGCAGACCGCCGAGGGCCGGCCCGATCATGAAGCCGATGCCGGTGAGGGCGCCGAGCATCCCGTAACGCTTCGCGCGCTCCTCGGCCGGGGTGATGTCGGCGACGTAGGCGAACAGGGCGGGCATGTCACCGGCGGTGACGCCCTGGACCACGCGTCCGAGCAGCAGCAGCCAGATCGCCCCGCTGAGTGAGCCGGCGAGGAACCCGCCGAGTGCGAAGATGAGGAATCCGGCGGCGGCGCCGAAGGCCCCGATCACGATGACGGGGCGGCGTCCCCACCGGTCCGATATCCCGCCGAGGACGGGGGCGGCGAGGAAGGCGCACAACGCGTTCACCGCCTCGAGCAGGCCGACCCACAGGGCCAGGGTGCCGAAGGACGGCATGGCGTCGCGCACGACGAAGGGGAGGATCGGCAGCACGATGGTCATGCCGATCACGTTGAGCATGGTGACGGTGACGAGCATGGGCCAGGCCCAGCGGGAGGTCGCCGCGGTGTCATTGGTTGTCATGGTTCGAAACTGTACTCGGTACAGTTTCGAAGTCAATCCAGTGTTGTATCAATTACACTTCCGGCGCTAGTGTGGTGCCCATGGCAGAAGACAGCAGAGGTACCGCCCCCACCCGTCGCGAGCGCAAGAAGGCCGCCACCCGACGCGCCATCGCCGACGCCGCCCTGGAGCTCTTCCTCGCCCGCGGCTTCGACAACGTCAGCGTCCGCGAGATCGCCGACGCCGCCGACGTCTCCCCCACCACCGTCTTCGCCCACTTCTCCTGCAAGGAGGCCATCGCCGTCGACGAGGACGACGAGATGCGCGAGAGCCTCATCGCCGCCGTCACCGACCGGCCGGACGGCACGAGCATCCCCGACGCGTTGCGACAGTTCTACCGCGACGACGCCTGGCACGACGACGCACCCGCCGGCTCCCACGAACGTTTCATCAAACTCATCGACGACTCCCCCTCCCTCAGCGAGTACGCCCAGCGGATGTGGCTGCGCCACGAGGACGCCCTCGCCGACGCCATCACCGCCGACCTCGGCCTCGACGGGCCGGACGACACCATCCGCGCCTTCTGCCGCTTCGTCCTGCAGGTCCAGCTCCTCAACGCCGAGTCCGGCGAGTCCACCTCCCTCACCGACGCCGCCTTCGACCTGCTGACCCCCGGCTGGGAACGCTACCTCGCGCGGTAGGGGGCGGTACCGTCCGCCTTTCGGCCCGCCTTCTTCCCTGACCCCGCGCCGCGTGCCGGATTCGTGCCTGCGCTGCCACGAAAACACCGTATCCGGCACGCGGGCATGGATCCTTCCTGGCCGCCGCGCCCTCCCGTACGCTCGAGGTCACGCGAGACACCACCTCGAGACACCACCGTGAGAAACCAGGGAGACCCGCCATGGGACAACTGATCTACTCGATGCTCGTCTCCGTCGACGGTTTCGTCGCCGACCGGGACGGCAACTTCGACTGGGCGGTGCCGGACGAGGAGGTCCTCGCCGCGATCAACGCCGACACCGCCAACGTCACCACCTACCTCTACGGCCGCAAGATGTACGAGATGATGCACGTCTGGGAGACCGATCCGGCGGCCGCCGGGCAGTCACCGCGTTCGGCGGAGTGGGCGCGGCTGTGGTGCGCGGCGCAGAAGGTCGTCTTCTCCACCACCCTGGACGAGGTGTGGACGGGCCGCACCTGCCTGGAACGCGAGCTCCGCGCGCAGGACGTCCTGGCGCTGAAGGACGGCGACGGCGACATCACCGTCGACGGTCCGACGTTGGCCGCCGAGGCGCTGCGCCTCGGCGTCGTCGACCAGGTCCACATGCTGGTCTGCCCGGTCACGGTGGGTGGCGGGTTGGCGATGCTGCCGGATCTCGCGATGGACCTCTCGTTGCGCTCCTCACGCAGTTTCAGCAACGGAATGGTGCAGCTCAAGTACGACGTCCGCGCTGTCGGGGACGCCGATGACTGACCCGGTCCGCACCTTCATCGACCATCTCGAGGACTCGCCTACGCTCATGACGCTCGCCACGATGGGCGAGGATGGCTACCCGCGCACCCGCACGGTGAACGTCAACGGCGTACGCGCCGACGGCGGCGTCCTGTTCCACACGGACGCCAGGTCACGCAAGGTGCGTGACCTTGACGCGCGCCCGAAGGCGTCGCTGACGGTGCTCACGCAGGACGCATCGCGCCAGGTCACCGTGGTCGGCGACGTGGTGCGCGCCGACGAGGAGACCGAGCGCGCGGTATACGCAGGCCAGCCTCGCTACCTGCAGCTGCTGGCCTGGTTGAACGACCGGGGCCTGGCGCTGGAGGAGCGCGCGGCGCGACGCCAGCGGTGGGCCGAGTACGACCGCGAGCACCCCGACCTGGCAGAGCAGGACCCGCCGGACGCCTGGGCGGTGTTCGTGGTGGTGCCGCGCGAGTACCTGTTCTGGGAGGGCGACGACGAGGGGCCCTCGCGCCGCGTGCGGTACACCTGTACCAACGTCAGCACCACCAACGTCACCGACTGGCAGGTCGACGTCCTCCCCGGCTGAACGCCGCCCACACGAGGACGGCCGCCAGCGCGAACACCGCGCTGGTCACCAGCGGTCCGCGCGGCCCTGCGGCGTCGACCGCCACACCACCGGCCACCGGCCCCAGCACCGCACCCACGTTGAGCGCGACCGTGGCGAAGGAGCCGGCCATCGTCGGTGCGTCCTGCGCGGTGGCGATGATGCGGGTGATCAACGTGCTGCCCAGCGTGAACGACAGGACGCCCATCACCGGTGCCATCACCCAGACGGCAGCCGGGGAGCCGGCGCCCACGCCGAAGAGGATCCAGCCCGCCACGAGCAACGGGCCCGCCACTGCGACGAGCAGGCGCCAGTGCGCGTCGGCGAGGGAACCGGTGAGTGCGACACCGGCGAAGGCCCCGGTACCGAAGAGCGCGAGCAGCACCGGAACCTGAGCCCCGCTGAGCCCGGCGGAGTCGTCGGCGATCACGGCGAGGTAGGTGAAGGAGCAGAAGGTCGCGGCGTTGACGAGCACCGCCAACGTCGCGAACAGCTGGACGGGCCGTTGCCGTAGGACGCCCAGCTCCGCGCGCAGCGTACCGGGTTCCCCGTCCCCGCCACCGGCAGGACGCACCGGCGTCGCGAGGAGCACGGCGACCAGCGCCGGCAGGCACGCCACGGCGATGGCGGCGAGGGTGACCCGCCAGCCCACCGCACCACCGACGAATGCGCCGGCGGGAACGCCGACGACCAGTGCGACCGTCGTGCCGCCGAGGATGACCGACAGGGCACGGGCCTGCCGACCGGGTGCCACGATCCGGGAGACGGTGGACAGGGTGACCGCGAGGAACCCGGCGTTGGCCACCGCGGCGACGATCCTGGTGACCAGCAGCACCACGAAACTGCCGGTAAGCGCGGCGATGACGTGCATGACGATGAACAGGAGGAGAAAGCCGGTGAGCGTGCGACGTGGGGACAACCGACGCGTGACCGCGGCCATGGTGGGTGCGCCAATGATCATCCCGACCGCGAACGCCGCGGTCAGGAGGCCGGCCTGGCCCAGGGAGACGTCGAGGTCACCGGCAATGCCGGGCAACAGCCCGGCGAGGACGAATTCGGAGGTGCCCTGGGCGAACACGGCCAGGGCAAGGAGATAGAACAAGACAGGCATGAACGAGCCTTCCGAAGAACAGGGGGTAGTGGACGCTGCGGAGCGGCACTACCGGCGCCTCGGATGCGCGGAAACTGGTGGCATCGGGGCTACCGGCGTACCGGTAGCCCACCTCTGTCGGATTCGGGGGAGTTCACGTGGGGAATGCTAGCAAGCACGGTGCCACGGCACCCACAACGGTTCTCACCTGCGCGACGCGAGCACCCGCCCGGACTCGCGCGCGGTGTCGGCGGAGTTGGACTCCAGCGAGCGCGAGCCGCCGAGTTTGCGGGCCACGTGCTCGCCGACGGTCATCGGTTCGTAGCGTGCGGGATGGTCCTCGTCGACCATGCCGGGCAGGGGGCCGACGACGGCGTCGACGTTGCCGTCGTGGAAGAACGCCGCGGATCGTCGCCGCATGATCGTCCCGTCCACCACCGGCGGACGCACCCGGTGCAGCGTGGAGCGCCACCGGTCGTTGGTGAGCCGGGCGGTCACGTCCCCCAGGTTCACCAGCAGCGCACCGGGCTCCGGGAGCACGTCGTGCCAGCCGCCGTCCTCGCCGAGGACCTGCAGCCCGGCCACGCGGTCGGCCCACAGCACGGTGACGATGCCGTAGTCGGTGTGCTCGCCCATGCCGGTCAGCTCCCCGTCGAGTTCCACGGTCTGGCCGGGGTCGAGGGCGTAGTTGATGGTGCGCAGCACGTCGATGGAGTGGTCGGCGAGGCCGGTGATGGTGCCGCGCGGCACGTCCAGGGCGTCCTCGAAGATCACGGTGAGGGTCTCGGCGACGCGTTGCGCCTCGGCGAACCAGCGTTCCAGGTTGCCGCGGAAGGACGCCATGGCGTCCTGCGGATCCTGTGTCTCCTCCGGCCAGACGTTCTGCGGGTAGTCCGCCTCCGGCAACGACAGGGACGGGAAGTCGCTGGCCTGCGCACCGATGTTGAAGGCCTCGAAGAAGTCGTTCATGCCGGTGGCGGACTCCACGCCGAGGGACAGTGACAACCGTTCGGACTTCGGCGGCGAGTAGCCGCGGTTGACCTCGGGCGGGGTGATCACGCGTTTCTTGGTCTCCAGGTCGCGCAGGAAGAAGGCGTCGAGCGCATCGGCGAGCCCGTCCCACGTGTCGGTGGCGATACCGTGGCCGGTGAGCTGGATGAAACCGACGTCGCGGGCGGCGTCGTCGATCTGCCGGGCGACCGCGTCGCGTTCCCCCTCCCCGGAGTCCCCGGTGTAGGCCCCGGTATATGCGCTGATGTCGATGACGGGTACGTGGAAGTCGTTCACGGTGTTCTCCTTCGGGTGAGTGTGTCGGTGAGCTCGATGGCGAGGCCGCGGGAGTCGGCGGTGAGCAGCACGCCGTCGCGCACGACCCAGCGTCCGGCGACCATCACGTCGCGGGGGCGTCGTCCGGGAGAGGCCCAGATCAGCCCGCCCTGCGGGTCGTGGACGCCGGCGTCGGCGACGTCGCCCATGTCCCAGACGCACAGGTCCGCGGGTGTGCCGGGGGCCAGCGTGCCGAGTTCGGGACGCCCCAGGCCGGCGGCGGAACCGGCGGTGGCCATGGTGACCGCGTCGGACGCGGTGACGGGCGCACCGACCAGTCCGGATACCTGGACGGCGAGGCGGGCGTCGGCGAGCAGGTGGCCGCCGTCGTTGCCGCCGCCGCCGGACGTCCCGAGCCCGACGTCGACCCCGCCGGCCAGCAGCTCGGCGACGGGGGCGACGCCCCAGCCCATGGGCACGTCGCAGCCGGGCGCGTGGGTCACGGCAGCCCCGGAGGCGATGACCGCGGCGATCTCGTCGGCGGTGACGTCGCAGAGGTGCGCCACGGTCACGCCGGGTTCCAGCCAGCCCCACCCGGCGAGCAGTTCGAGGGGCCGGCGGCCGTACTTCTGCGCGGCGACGGCGACGTCGACCTGTTCATTGGCCTGGGTGCGCCGCCGCAGCCCGAGGTCACGGGCGACCTCGGCGAGGGCGGCGAAGGTCTCGGGGCCGTCGGCGTGCACGCCGGACGGTCCGACGGCGAGCTGCAGGCGTCCTTCCCCGTAGGCGCCGGACGCACCGGACGCACCGGACGCGCTGAACGCGCGGTGGATCGCGCGCACGGAGTCGGCGGCGGCGTCCGGGGAGTCCCCGGCGGTGCCGCGCACGAAGCACAGCCGGGCGCCGAGGTCGTCGGCGGCGCGGGCGGTGGCCAGCGCCATCTCGACAGGGTCGACACCGGCGGGCCAGGTCAGGTGGTGGTCGGCGACGGTGGTCACCCCGCAGAGCAGGGACTCCGACAGCCCCACCGAGGCCGCCCGGTGGGTGAGGTCGGGGTCGACGGCGTAGTCGCGGTAGGCCGCGGCCATGACCTGCAGCCAGCGGGCCATGGGCACGTTGCGGGTGCCGGGCAGGGTGCGGAACGCCGACTGCAGCAGGTGGTGGTGGGCGTTGACCAGGCCCGGGGTGACCAGACAGCCGGAGACGTCGACGGTCTCCGGTGCCGGCGCGGCACGCTCGGCGGTTTCGGCGATCATGCCGTCGACCACCAGGACGTCCGGCCCCGCCAGGGCGCCGCTCAGCAGCGTGGCGCTCACAGGTCGAGTACCAGACGCCCGGAGCGGCAGCGTGAGACGCACACCATCATCGACTCGTTCTCCGAGCGTTCCTCCGGGGTCAGCACATTGTCGCGGTGGTCGACCTCCCCGGAGACCACGCCGACCTCGCAGGTGCCGCACACCCCCTCGCGGCAGGACGACGCCAGCAGCGCCCCGTGGGCCTCCAGGGTGTCGAGCAGCGAGGCGTCCGGCGCGACGGTGACGGTCTCGCCGCTGGTGGCGAGGGTGACGTCGAAGGACGCCGCGGTGCCGTCCGACAGGTCGGGGGCGGTGAACTGCTCGGCGAAGACGTCGACGGCCGGCTGGTCGGCCACCGCCGTGGCGACGTCGTCGGCCAGGTGGCCCGGCCCGCACACGTATACGGCCGTACCACGCGGCAGGTCGGCCAGTGCCGCCGCGAGGTCGAGGCGTCCGGCCTGCGCCGAGCCGTGGAAACGGATGCGCCCGGAACCTGCCGGGCCGTGATCGTCGCAGTCGTCGTATTCGTCACGCAGTTGCGCGAGGTACGGCATGTCCGCCTCGGTGCGCGCCAGGCACAGCATGCGCCACGGGCGTCCCGAACGCTGCGCCTCGGCGACGAGCGACACCATCGGCGTGACGCCGACCCCGCCGGCGACGAAGACGTAGTTCAGCGCGCGGGTCAGCGGGAAGTGGTTACGTGGCGCGCCGACCAGCACTGGTGTGCCGACGCCCGCGTCGCGGTGCAGGCCCGCCGAACCGCCGCGGCCGCCGCTGGCGACGTCCTGCCGGTCGACGGCGACGGTGTAGCTCGAGGGGTCGGACGGCCGGGAGCACAGGGAGTACTGGCGGGTCAGCCCGGAGCCCGGGACGCTGACGTCCACGTGCGACCCGGGCGTCCAACCGGGCAACGGCGCGCCGTCCGGCAACGCCAGGGTGAACTCGTCGACCCGCGGGGTCAGGGACCGCCGGGCGACCACGGTCAATTTATTCATCATGCGGGGATACCTCCGTCGTGACGTACCCCAGCCCGGCGCGTACGCGGCCCACCGTAGTGCACCGCCGACCCCACGCGCAGCGTCCGGCGGGGCGGAACGCAGAAATTCACACGATCTTTCACCGGCCCGAAACATGGCCGTACCCAGGGGCTCCGCAGGGGCGTGAGGCGTCACCGAAGTGATCCTGGGGAGAAACAGCGGGGAAACACCCGCCCCATAACCTCCATTGGTGCACGACAAAAATACCGAATACCCGCGGTGCACGACCGATGTCCCGATCCCCCACCTGGCCCCAGCCCGGCGAGGTACTCCCCACGGAACGGAACACAAGAGAGCACTCCTGCACACCGCCGACCGACAGTTCCCCTGTCCCCGCACGCCGGGGCACACCCGACTGCTGCGCGCCGGCGATGACATCCCTCACGCAGCGGTCACGACCCTGACGAAGAGAGAGGAGGCTCCAGATGACCGTGACGAAGATGACGACGAAGACGACGAAGACACAGACCGCCGGCATCGCCGGCATCGCCGGCGTGCTGCTCGACGGCGCCCCCGTCGACATCACCTTCGACGGCCCCCTGGTCGACGACGTCCGCCCCCACGTGGACGGCACCGTCCCGGTGGGGCATGTCGACCTGCGTGGCTACACGGTCCTGCCCGCCACCGCCGACCCGCACGCCCACCTGGACAAGTCCCGTTCCTGGGACCTCGTCAACCCGCCGGTCGGCGACCTGCCCGGCGCGGTGGCGGCGTGGGCGGCCGCGGCGTCCGGCTTCACCGAGGACGACATCCTCGCCCGCGCTCGCGACACCGCCCTGAGCATGCTCGCCGCCGGCACCACCGCCGTGCGCACCCACGTCGACGTCTACCCCGACACCACATCGGGCAGCACCGGCCCGACCGGCGCCACACCGGACGCCTTCCGGGGCGTGCGGGCGCTGCACCGTCTGCGCTGGGAACTCTCCGGCGTGATGGCGCTGCAGATCGTCGCGCTCGTCCCGCCGTCCACCCCGGTCACGGCCGTCGGCGACCTGGTCGCCGGGGCGCTCGAGGCGGGGGCGGACCTCGTCGGCGGTGCCCCGCACCTCGCAGGGGACCCGCTGGCGCAGACCGACGCGCTCGTCGACGCCGCCGAGACCCACCACCTCGGCTGCGACCTGCACGTCGACGAGTACACCGGCAGCAACACCGGCCACCACCGCACCGCCACGATCCACCGCTACGCCGAACGGGTCACCGGCTGGCCCGCCGGGCGCGACCGCGCCGCCGGGCACTGCTGCCACCTCGCCGACCTCGCAGAACTAGCCGACCCGAGCGAACTCACCGCCACCACCGACGAACTGGTCGCCGCGGACATGCCGGTCATCGCCCTGCCCGCCACCAACCTCTACCTGCAGGACGCCGCCTCACGCGCGATCGCACCCCTCTCCGTCCTGCGGGCGAAGGGTGTGCGCGTCGCCGCCGGCGGCGACAACGTCGCCGACCCGTTCAACCCCACCGGACGCGGCGACGCCCTGGAGACCGCGGCACTGCTCGTCACCGCCGCCCACCAGACCCCCACCGAAGCCCTCGACCTGGTCACCAGCGACGCCAGGAACGTCATGGGCCTACCACCGGCCGGACCCACCACCGGAGCGGTCGCCGACCTGCTCTGCGTCAGAAATCCCGCCAACCCCACCGCACCCACCACCACCGCACCATCCACCACCTCCCTCATCGCCGCCGCGCCGAGCGACCGCGTCGTCATCACCGCCGGCCGCCTCGTCGCGCATACCACGTCCACGACAACCTTCCCCCATCTCCGGAGAACACCGTGACCACCACTGCACCGACTTCACCGACTGCACCCACAACCACCCCGCTGGTGAGCTTCAACGACACCGGCATGACCTTCAACACCGGCACCGACGGCGCCACCACCGCCCTGCACGGCGTGTCCTTCGACGTCGAACCGGGCGAGTTCATCAGCGTCGTCGGCCCGTCCGGCTGCGGCAAGTCCACCCTGCTGCGCCTGGCGTCCGGCCTCGAGACCTCCACCGAGGGCACGATGAGCACCTCCACCGACCGCATCGCCTACGTCTTCCAGGACGCCACACTGCTGCCGTGGCGCACCGTACGGGAGAACGTGATGCTCCTCGGCGAACTCGACGGCCTGTCCAAAGCCGACCGGCAGGCCCGCTGCGCCGACTCCCTGGCCACCGTCGGTCTCGACGGCTTCGAGGACCACCTCCCCCACCAGCTGTCCGGCGGCATGCGCATGCGCGTCTCCCTGGCCCGCGCCCTGACCATCGAACCGGAGCTCTTCCTGTTCGACGAACCCTTCGCCGCCCTCGACGAGATCACCCGCGAACGCCTCGGCGTGGAACTCACCGAACTCTTCGCCGAGAAACGCTTCGGTGGCCTGTTCATCACCCACTCCGTCACCGAGGCGGTGTTCCTGTCCACCACCGTGTCCGTGATGTCCGGGCGCCCCGGCACCGTCGTCGACGAGGTCGACGTCCCCTTCCCCTTCCCCCGCGACCCGAAGCTGCGGTTCTCCCCGGAGTTCACCGCCCTGACCGAACGCGTCTCGACCTCACTGATGGAGGCCCACTCATGACCGCACCGACCACCGCCGAGAAGAGCACCGGAAAGACCACCGCGCAGGACGCCACGGGCGCCGCCGCGGCGACGGCCGCCGGGCCGTCCGGCACGTCCGGTACCTCCGGTACCGCGGCACCCGCCGCAACGTCCGGCGCGTCCGGCACGTCCTCCCCGCCGCGGAGGACGCGACGCGGCATGCCCTTCGCCGGCGTCGTCCTGCCCCTCCTCGTGTTCGGCGCGGTCATCGCCGCCTGGTACGCCGTGAGCTACCTGCTGCTCGACGAGTCGCGCCGCTTCCTCATGCCCCCGCCGCACGAGGTCATCACCGAGGGACTGCTCGGTGCCTCCGCCCCGGAGATGTGGCAGGGACTCATGCAGACCACCACCGTGGCACTGACCGGCCTGGCCATCGCCGCGGTCGTCGGCATCACCTGGGCGATCGTGATGTCCCAGTCAAAGCGGGCCGAGGCCGCACTGTTCCCCTACGCCGTGTTCCTGCAGTGCATCCCCGTGCTGGCCCTGGTGCCGCTCGTGGGCTTCTGGTTCGGCTTCGGCTTCTCCGCCCGCGTCTTCGTGTGCGTGCTCATCGCCCTGTTCCCCCTGGTGTCCAACACCCTGTTCGGCCTGAAGTCCGTGGACCCGGGCATGCGCGACCTCTTCGCCCTGCACAAGCCCTCCCGGCTGACCGTGCTGCGCAAACTCGAACTGCCCGCGGCGATGCCGTCCATCTTCGTCGGCCTGCGCACCTCCGCCGGACTGTCCGTGGTCGGCGCGATCGTCGGCGACTTCTTCTTCAAGCAGGGCACGCCCGGCATCGGCGTGCTGCTCGACAACTACCGCTCCCGCCTGCAGTCCCCCGAACTCTTCGCCGCGATCATCCTCGCCTCCCTGCTGGGCGTGGTCGTGTTCCTGATCTTCGGCTGGATCGGCAGGCGCGTCGTCGGCCGCTGGTACAACGCCTGACCCCCTCCTCTTACCTTCACACCACCCCGGAGACCCCCATGAACAGCACCAACAGCACCGCCCGTACCGTACTGGCCGCGTCCACCTCCCTGGCCACCCTCCTCGCCCTCGCCGCCTGCGGCGACGGAAACGGCGCCACGGCGTCCGACTACGACGGCGACATCGGCTCCACCGACCTCTCGTCGGTCTGCCCGGAGACCGTGGTCGTGCAGACCGACTGGTTCCCCGAGGCCGAGCACGGCCACCTCTACGAACAACTCGACTACGACGGGGAGGGACGCGACGCGGTGAGCATCGACGCCGACGGCAAGGTCGTCAGCGGCCCCCTGTTCGACGGCGACAACGGCTACACCGGCGTCGACCTGGAGATCCGCTCCGGCGGCCCGGCCATCGGCAACCAGAACGTGACCTCCCAGCTGTACCAGGACCCCGACATCCTCCTCGGCTACGTCGACACCGACCAGTCCATCCAGAACTCCGACACCATGCCCACCACCGGCGTGCTGTCCACCCTGGACAAGAGCCCGCAGATGATCATGTGGGACCCCGAGACCTACCCCGACGTCCACGAGATCGCCGACCTCAAGGACGAGGACGCCACCGTGCTGACCTTCTCCGACATGTCCTACATCAAGTACCTCACCGGTGCCGGCATCCTCGACGAGTCCCAGATCGACGAGAGCTACGACGGCTCACCGTCCACCTTCGTCGCCGCCGACGGTGCCAACGCCCAGCAGGGCTACTCCTCCTCCGAGCCCTACAACTACGAGAACGAGGTCCAGGGCTGGATGAAGCCGGTGGACTACCAGCTCATCCACGACGCCGGCTTCCCCACCTACAAGTCGGCACTCGCCGCCCGCAGCGGGGACCTCGAGGACAGTGCGACCACCGACTGCCTGTCCGAGCTGGTCCCGGTGCTGCAGCGCGGCGAGAAGGACTACATGGAGGACCCCTCGGCCGCCAACGACCTGATCGTTCAGGCCGTCGAGGACTTCAACGCCGGCTGGGTCTACGGCGACGGCAACGCCGAGTTCGGCCACGCCCGGATGCGCGACGAGGAGCTCCTCGCCAACGGCTCCGACGGTGTGCTCGGCTCCTTCGACGAGGCACGCGTCAGCGAGGTCCTCGACATCGTGACCCCCATCTTCGCCGAGCAGAACACCCCGGTGAAGGACGGCGTGGCCACCGACGAGCTCGCCACCAACGAGTTCCTCGACGAGAGCGTCGCGCTGTGACGGCTCCGTCTGCCCCCGCCGCCCCTGCCCAGCAACTCGGCGTGCGCGTGGACACCGACGTCGCCCACGTCTTCGCCACCGCCACGCAGGACGCCCGCCCCGACTTCACCGCCGCCGACGTCGACGCCCTGGTCGACGACCTCATCGGTGTCCTCGGCCCCCGCGGCGTGAGCCAGCTGCCCCGCGCGATCGGGCGGGCCTCACGCGACGGCTCCGGCATGAGCCCGGTGCTCTCGGCCCAGCTCGCCGCCGGTGAACTCGGCACCCCCGACGTGGTCTGCTACCCGCGCCACGTCGAGGAGGTCCCGCAGATCGTGCGCGCCGCGGTGCGCCACGGCGTGCCGGTCACCACCCGCGGCAAGGGCACCGGCAACTACGGCCAGGTGCTTCCCCGCTTCGGCGGCCTGGTGCTGGACATGACCTCGCTGACCACGATCCACGGCCTCGACCCCGCCACCGGCGAGATCACCGCCGACGCCGGGGCGCGCATGCTCACCCTCGAGCAGTACGCCTGGGAACACGACCACCAGCTGTGGATGTACCCCTCCACCGTGCAGTCCTCCCTCGGCGGGTTCCTCGGCGGCGGTTCGGCCGGCGCCGGCACCATCGTGCACGGCCGCAACCACCAGGGTTTCGTCACCGCCGTGGACGTGGTCCCCGCCACCGCCGACGCCGAGATCATCCACCTGGAGGGCGAGGCGGCCCAGCCGTTCGTGCACACCTACGGTGTGGCCGGCGTCATCGTGCGCGCCACCGTGCGCGTGGAACCGTTGCAGGACTGGCGTTGCCTGTACGCGTCCTTCCCCACCACCCGCGGGGCCTTCGACGCCGCGCGTGCGGTGATGGACGCCGGGCTGCGTCCCCGCCTGATGTCCGCCGACGGCCCCGAGGTCGTCGCCGCCCTGCCGGACGACCCGGCGCTGGTGCGCGGGCGCGCCAGCCTGCGCGGCATCGTCGACGCCGACGAGGTGGGGGACGTCACGGCGCTCGTGGCGTCCTACGGTGGGCACGTCGAGGACGTGCGCGAGGGCGCGGCGCAGTCCGTGCGGCTGTCCACGATCTCCTACAACCACCCCACCTGGTGGCTGCAACGCCGCCAGCCCGGCCACTGGTTCCACCTGGAGTGCCAGGGCAACGCGGTCGTGGAGCGGCTCGAGGAGGTCGAGGCGGTGTTCGGTGGCGGCCTGTTCCACCTGGAGGTCGGCAACAACATGATGTTCGGCATGCTCAACGGGCCGATCGGTGAGCACGAGACGATCGACGAGCTGCGTGCCCGCATCCTGGCCGGGGTGCCCGAACTCACGGCCCTGGGGGTGGGCGTGCACTCCCCGCACCAGTGGTACGTGGACCTGGAGCCCGAGCGGGTGCGCGCCCTGGCCGCCCGCACCGACCCGACCGGCATCCTCAACCCCGGGAGGTGGATGTGATCGGCGCGTCCCGGCGGTTCGCCGACCTGAGCACCGCGGAGGTGGGCTCCGCACTGTCCAAGGACAGTGTGCTGGTGCTGCCCACCGGGGCGATCGAACCCCACGGCCCGCACCTGCCGCTGTCCACCGACCTGACCATGGCCGAGGCCGTGGCGGGTGCGGCGGTGACCCGGGCCGCCGCCGCGGGCACCGACGTGTGGCTGCTGCCGTCGCTGGCGTACACCAAGTCCGACGAGCACGCCCTGCTGCCCGGCACCATGTGGCTGCGTCCCGAGACGTTCCTGCAGACCGTGGTGGACCTGGGACGCTCCATCGCCGCCACCCCGGCGAAGCGGCTGCTGTTCGTGAACTGCCACGGCGGCAACTCCGCGCTGCTCGGCGTGGCCCTGCGCGAACTGCGCCGACGCTTCGAGCTGCACACCTTCCTGGTGTCCGGGCCGGCGCTGCCCGGGGAGACCGAACGCGGCATCGGGGTGCACGCCGGGTGGGCGGAGACCTCCATGATGCTGCACGTCGCCCCGGAGCTGGTGGACATGTCCGCCGCCGCCGAGCTGGGCCCGCAGGTCGCCGACGGTGTGGCCGACTGCTCCCACGTGGGCTTCGGCGCACCGGGGCGTCCGGTGACCTTCGGGTGGCTGTCCACCGACCTGGCGGAGTCCGGGGTGGTGGGCGACCCCACCGGGGCCACCGCCGGGGCCGGACGCGACCTGTTCGAGGCGCGCGTCGCCGAGATCGTGGCCGCGCTGCCGGAGATCGCCTCCTTCCTCCCGGGAGGTCGGCGGTGACCCCGGCGCGTCTGTTCCTCGAGCACCTGGCGCCTCCGCCCGAACCGCCGACGTTGATGACGCTGGCCACCGTCGGTGCCGACGGCTACCCGCGCACCCGCACCGTGATGGTGTCCGGTGTCGGCGACGACGGTCGCGTGCGCTTCCACACCGACTCACGCTCGCGGAAGGTACGGGACGTGGAGGGGTGCCCGAAGGCCTCACTGACGGTGCTGACCCCCGACCGGCGACGGCAGGTCACCGTGGTCGGCGACGTGGTGGCCGACACCGCCGCCGGCTCACGTGAGGCCTTCGCCCGGCGGTCGCGCTACCTGCAGCTGCTGGCCTGGTTGAATGACCGGGGTCTGGCGGTGTCGGATGTCGGGGAACGGCGCCGCGTGTGGGCCGAGTTCGACGCCGCGCACCCCGACCTGGCCTCCGACCCACCGGACACGTGGGCCGGTTTCGCCGTGGTGCCGCGCGAGTACCTGTTCTGGACCGCCGACGACGCCGGACCGTCCCGCCGCGTGCGGTACACCCGTACCACTGGCGTGGGTAGGGTGGGTGCGGTGGGTGCGGGCGGTGCAGCTAGTGAGACTGAAGTGGGCGAATCGGGCTGTGAAGATGGCTGGGCCCGCGAGGTCCTGCCCGGATGAACCGCCCCGCCGGATAGCCCGGTCCTGAAACCCCACGCTGTTGTTGGTCTGCCCCAACCAGACCAACAATCGCGTGGGGTTCTGGGGACCGCGGACCGCGAGCAGCGACTCGCCTGCCGCGCACACCCTCGTTCCGCGCGGACTCGCCGAAGCAACACCGCGGAAACACCCGCGCCCTAGACTCAGGGCCGTTCCGCGGTGCACGACCGTTGCCGCGCGGGCGAGCGTCACTGTGACGTCCCCGCGCGGCACAAGAGAGCATTCCTGCACACCGCCGACTGACCACAACCCAGCCGGACCAGGAGGTTCCACCCCGTCATGCCCACACTGTTCACCAACGCCGTCATCCTGCCCGTCAGCGCCGACCCCGACAGCCCCCGCTGGTTCACCGGATGGCTCAGCGTCGACGACTCCGGACGCATCAGCGGCCTCGGCGAAGGAACCCCGCCGGAATCCACCGCCACCGCGGCGTCCTCCACCGTGAACCTCGACGGCGCCTTCCTCGCCCCCGGCTTCATCTCCGCGCACAGCCACATCTACACCGGCGGCATGCGCGGGGTGGAGCACTCATCACCGCTGTACAAGTGGGTCACGCAGAACAGTGCGATGCTCGCCAACGCCGACCCGGAGACCATGTACTGGCTCTCCCGTGCCGGCGGGCTGGACCACCTGGCGTCCGGCATCACGTCGGTCTACAACTTCACCCAGTCGCGCGTGATCTGCCGCTTCGACTACGACACCTCCACCCTCAAGGCCGTGAAGGTGCACGAGCCGGACTTCGTGACCCGCCAGATCGACGGTGTCGCCGACGCCGGCATCCGCTTCGTCACCTCGGTGCGTGTCGACGATGAACAACTCCCCGAGCAGGACGCCTTCGACGCCTTCGGGGTCGCCATGACACACCTCGACACCGTCGCTCCCGGCCTCGACCTCGGCGGCTCGGTGTACGGCGCGGTGCAGTGGGCGTCCGACGCGGTCACCGCCGAACGCGAGAAGACCCTCATGGAGAAGTGGGGCGTCACCAACCAGGCACACTTCGTGGAGACCGCCGAACAGATCGACATCCAACAGTCCAAGTTCGACTGGTACGACGCCGCCGGCGTGCTCGGCGACGACTTCGCCTTCGGCCACTTCGTGCACCCCACCGAAAAGATGGTCGAGCGCGTCGTCGAGTCCGGCACCTCCGTGGTGTGGCAGGCCATGTCCAACGGCCGCCTGGGCTCCGGTATCGCCGACATCGTGACTCTTCTGGGGCGCGACGTGACCGTGGGAATGGGCGTGGACGACCAGTCCTGCACCGACACCTCCGACCCCTTCGAGAACATGCGCACCGGCCTGTTCACCCAGCGTGCCGTGCATTCCGACGCATCGATCATGGCGGTGGACGACGTCCTGCGCCTGCACACCCTCGGCTCCGCGCGCTCCATGGGCGTGGGCGACAAGGTGGGTTCTCTGGAGGTCGGCAAGCTCGCCGACCTGGTCGTGGTGGACCCGCGCGACCCGGCGACCGGCCCCGTGTGGGACCCGGTGGCGACCTACGTGCTGGCCTGCGGGCTTCGTCACCTGCGGCAGGTGTACGTCGGCGGCGAGGTGGTGTGGGACACCTCTGCCGACTCTCCGTCCGGCCCCGACTACGCCGAGGTCAACCGGATGGCGGACGAGGGCATGGTGCGCTCGGCGGCGGCGGGCGGATTCACCCCGGCGCTGTAGGTCGGGGCTGCAGGCCGGCTACAGCTCGGCGATGAGCTCCACCACGCGCTCGGCGGTTCCCCACGACAGGGTCACGCCTGCGCCGCCGTGCCCGTAGGCGGCGACGACCGGCAGGGCCAGGCCGTCCACCCGCTCCAGACGCACCGTCGGACGTGACGGACGCAGCCCCACGCCATGACCCAGGATCGGCAGCTCCCGCAGCTCCGGGACCAGCGCCTCCGCGCGCGCCAGGATCGCCTCGGCGGTCTCCTGGTCCGGGGCCTCGTCCCACGAACCGGCCTGCGCCGTCCCGCCGACGACGATCTCGTCCTCACGCGGGAGGACGTAGGTGAGCTGGTCCGGGTCGTCGGAGTCCACGACCCAGTCGGTGAGACGCGGGCCGTCCTCCCCGCCGTCGCCGTTGGCCAGCAGCATCAGCTGGCCACGCACCGGGGTGAGCGAGTCGTCACCGCCGAGCAGCTCGCCGCCGCGCAGTCCCCCGGCGACGACGACAGCGTCCGCCGTGTCCGTCAGCTCGTCCAGGGACTCCACCGTGCGCCACCGGAACGTGACCCCGGCCATGCGGCAGGCGTCCATCAGCCAGGCGAGGTAGGCCGAGGTCATGATCATCGGCAGGGTCGCCTGCACCCCACCGTCGACCGGGCGGACGGAGTCCTCACCCAGCACCTTCACCACCGGCGCGACCCAGGAACGGTCCGGCGGGTCGAGGCGCTCGTGCAGCATGCCGGTGCGCATCTGCACCGGCGGGACGTCGTCGTCGAAGTCCTCCGGTGCGTCGGGATCCGCATCCTCCCCGTCGCCGAGGTCGCCGAGGGCCGCGAGCTCGGCGAAACGCACCAGCGAACGCTCCAGCACCTCGTCCGACACCCCGGTGCTGTACGGGAACCACAACGCCCCGGCCAGGGCGGAGACGGTGTCGCCCGGGCCGTGGTCGGCGACGACCGTGACCTCGTGGCCGGCGTCGGCGAGTTCATGCGCGCAGGACAGGCCGATGACGCCGGCACCGATGACGGTGATTCTGGAGGGGCTCGAAGACATGGGCCCATTGTGGCACCCGGCGGGTGGATTGGGTTGGGCTGGCAGACTGGCGATGCAATCTGAGTCATGCCCCAGGGCAATTTCCGGCGGTTTTCTGCCCTGAGGCATGAGTCAGATGACATATGGCGCCGACGACGGGTTCCTGGCACGGTGAGCATCATGAACAACTCCATGAACAGCACGCTCGGCACCGTGGGATTCGTCGGCGTCGGGTCCATCGCCGTCTCGATGGTCGAGGGGCTCCTGCGCAGCTCCGGTGCCGGTGACGACTCCACACCCGTCGTCCTGTCCCCGCGGGGCTCCGCCAACGTCGCCCGGCTGCGCGAGCGGTTCCCGCAGGCCAGCGTCGCAGCATCCAACGCCGAGGTCGTCGACCAGTCCGACGTGGTCGTCGTGGCCGTGCGCCCCGACCAGCTCGACGAGGCCCTGGCCGAGGCCCCCTTCCGCGACGGTCAGACCGTGGTCAGCGTGCTCGCCGGGGTGAGCATCGAGGCAGTGCGCCGCGCCGTCGGACGCGACGACATCCCGGTCGCCCGCGCGATCCCGCTCCCGCCGGTCGCCGAGCACGGCATCGAGGTGCCCGTCACCCCGGACGTCCCCGCCGCCGTCGAACTGTTCGACCGCATCGGCGGGGCGCTCGTGGTGCCGGACGAGTCGCAGATGGCCGTGCTCTCCGCCACCACCGGCGCGTGCACCGGGCTGCTGCAGTACATCTCCTCGCTGGTGGACTGGACCGTGGGACGCGGGCTGCCGCAGGACGTGGCCGAACCGTTCATCCGTGGCATGGCGGCGAGCCTCGCGCCGTCGTTGGTGGACACGGCGACGCCGATGCCTGAGGTCATCCGTTCCCACGAGACCCCGGGCGGGCTCAACGAGCAGCTGCGCACCACCTTCTTCGACGACGCCACCACCGGACGCCTCCACGACGCGTTGGACGGCACCTGGCGGCGCGCGGCACATGGGTGAGGTCGTCAGGGGAATGACACAGATGGCATGACGGGTGCAGAGCCCACCGGGCCGGTGAATGTAAACCCTCCGGCTCACCCTGATCCGTACCGGCCGGCCTGGCGCGGGACGTCGTCTACGGTTCGTCCACATGAGCATCCGGCCCCCTCTCCCCGGCACCCGATCCGTCGCGCGTCGGGTGTTGTCGTCGCTGGTCACCGTCACAACGGTCGGCGTCCTGGCGTCCGCCCCCGCCGTGGGGTCCGAGGATCCTGGCTCCCCGCGGCGCGGGCACGGAACCGCACTCATGCACCGTGACCTCGGTTCCACCGACAGTGTCCCCTGGTCAGGGCCCGGCGCGTCACCGTCCGTGGACTTCTCCGTGCCCGGTGGTGCCTGCTCGACGGTCTTCCAGGGCGCCGACGGCATGCCGGTCGCACTATGCACCAGGTACCTCGGCACCGAGCACGGGCTGACACCGGTCGCACCGTCCGTCGTCCTCTACGACCCGGCGACCGCCCGGCCCGTGGCGTCGTTGGAACTGAGGAAGACGGGGCTTCTCGGCGGGGTCTACGGGTATCTGGACGGCGAGGACCGCCTGGTCGTGGCCGAGGGGCACGCGATCCTGCGTATCGCGCACGTCCTGGAGGACGGGCGCTGGACGCTGCAGGTCGAGGAACGTACCGAGCTACCCGACCTCGGCACCGACGCCGCGATCGCCGGGCTCTCCCCCGACGAGAACGGCCGGACCTGGTTCGCCACCGAGGACGCCGTCACCGGATACCTCGACGACACCGGAGCCGACCCCACTGTCCGCACCGTGGCACTGGGCACGGACACACCGGGCGGCGAGACCATCGCCAACGGGCTCACACCACGGCGGGACGGGGTCAGCGTACTGACCAGCCACGGTCTCCACGACGTCCGCGCCGACGCGGCCGGTGACCCCACCGTCGCCTGGTCGCGCACCTACGACCGCGGCAGCGCGCGCAAGCCCGGGCAGCTGTCGTGGGGCTCCGGGACGACGCCCACCTTCTTCGGCACCGGCGCCGAGCGCGTGGCGATCGTCGACAACGCCGACGCCTCCCCCAACCTCCTGGTGCTCGACGCCGCCACCGGCGACACCGTCTGCTCACTCCCGGCGTTCGACCAGGCCGGCCCCGGCACGGAGAACTCCCTGCTCGCCGACGGCGACTCCCTGTGGATCCCCTCCACCTACGGCTACGACTACCCGGACCTCGCCGTGGACGGCGAGTCCGTCCCGCAGGACGCCGACTTTCGCGGCGGCCTGACCCGCGTCGACCTGCAGAAGGACGCCTCCGGACGCGAACGGTGCGTGCGGCAGTGGGAAACCGACACGGCGCTGGACACGCTCCCGGAGCTGACGAGGGAGGACGGCACCATCTGGGCGCTGTCCCGCGGGGACGACGACCGGACGGTGAGCGTGGTCGGCGTCGACGCGGACAGTGGCCGCGAGACCTCCCGCACCCCGGTCGGCATCCTGCCGTTCGACCAGCCGATGCAGCTCACCGGCATGATCGCCCCGGACGGAACACTGTGGCAGGCCACCGCCACCCGCATGCTCAAGGTCTCACCGGCCGGCTGACGGTTCGTGTTCCAGCGAGGCTGACCCGATCAGCGCATCTTCCTCGCCATGGCGCGGGTGATCACCTTGTCGTCGAACTCGGGGATGAAGGTGGAGCACACCACGCCGGTGATGAAGGCTGCCGGAGCGGCCAATGCCAGCCCCACGGCCACCGCGGAACTACCGCCGACCAGCATCGTCAGGTTCGCACCGATGAAGTACAGGGCCGCAGCCAGGCCCAGGAAGGCGAGTACCGGGGCCACCGTCCGCTTCCACGTCCCGACCGGCAGCGTCGGCCGTGAGCGGAAGTAGACGATCACCGCCACGGACACCAGCAGCATGAGGATGATGATGGTCAGCGTCGCCAACCCGGAGAACCAGGTGAAGATCTCGACCACCGGGTCCATGCCGAGCAGTGCGCACACCACGGTGAGCACGGCGACGGTCGCGGTCTGCACGATGGAGGACATGTGCGGTGACCGGTAGGTCAGGTGGACAGCGCGCAGGCGTCGGGGCAGTCCACGCTTGTGGGAGATGGCGTGCTGGTAGCGGGTGAGCACGTTGTGGAAGGACAGGACGCAGGCGAACAGGCTGGTCAGCAGGAGGACGTGGACCACGGGCCCGGACCAGGCGCCGAGGTAGTTGACGGCGGTGGTGGCGATCATCTCGTCGGGGTTCGAGACCGCGGCGTCGACCACGTTGTCGGTGCCCCACGCCTGGACCACGGCCCAGCCGGAGACGGTGTAGAAGATGCCGATCACGGCGACGGAGATGTACGTGGCGCGCGGCACGGTGCGGTCGGGGTCACGCGCCTCGGAACGGAACACGGTGGTGGACTCGAAACCGATGAAGCCGGCCATGGCCATCATCAGACCCACGCCCATCGCCCCGGAGAAGACGTTCTCCGGCAGGAAGGGGTCGGCGTTGAGCCCCTCGGCGCCGCCACGTCCGACGATGACGACGTCGAGCAGCACGACGATGGCGATCTCGGCGACGAGCAGCACACCCAGCGCCTTGGAGCTCAGTTCGATGCTGCGGTAGCCGAGGTAGCCGACGACGGCGGCGGTGGCCAGGGAGAACACCCACCACGGCACGTCGGCGACCGGGGCGACGAGCAGGGTGAGCTGCTGGCCGAGGAAGCCGTAGACGGCGAACTGGATGGCGGTGTAGGTCAGCAGCGCGAGGTAGGCGGTGCCCATGCCGAGGCGGCGTCCGAAGGCGGTCTCGACGTAGGAGTAGAAGGCGCCTGGCTCGGAGATGTACTTCGACATGGTCGTCAGACCGACGGAGAACAGGACGAGGATCACCGCGCCTACGGCGTACATGGTGGGGTAGCCGGCTCCGTTTCCGGCGGCCATGCCGATGGGCAGGGCACCGCCGATGACGGTCAACGGTGCGGCGGCGGCGATGACCATGAAGACGATGGAGGTCGTGGTCAGCGACCCCTTCCGCAGCGTTGGGGCATCCTGCGTGGTGGTTGTGGTGACTGGTGTGGACATGGTGCGTCCTCTCAGGACGTGCGGGCGGAGGTGGGGTAGTCGAAGGAGTCGGGACGTAGCGGCGAGGTGCCGTCGACGGCGAGGTCGGCGGCGATGCGCCCGTAGACGGGGGCGAACTTCATGCCGTTGCCGCTCATCCCCGTCGCCACGGTCACGGCGCCGTCGCTGCCGGGGGCGAGGCCGAGGACCGGGACGTGGTCGGCGGTGAAGCCGTCGTGATGGAGGGTCAGCCGGACGGGGTCGTCGAGCATGCCGTCGAAGAAGGCGGAGCTGCGTTCGGCGAAGAGGGTGGTGAGGATCTCGGGCAGCACGCCGGTGCGCAGTTCCTCGATGCCGTCGGGTGTGGACGCGCCGCCGGCGAAGTCTCCGTGGGAGATCTTCACGCTGTAGCCGTCGAGACTGGGCGCGCCGTAGCAGTGCCAGACCTCGCCGGTGGAGGTGGTGACGTCGCGCATGAAGATCGGCAGGTTCTCCGGCAGGAAGTCGGTGATCTCCAACGGCAAGTACCAGGTCAGGGGGATCGCCTGCACGCTGATGTGCTCGGCGAGGTCGGGGTACAGGTCGGCGGCCCAGGAACCGTTGGCGACGATGACCTTGTCCGCCGTGACGGCGCCGACGGTACCGACGGTACCGTTCTGCCGCGAGAGGCGGATGAGCGTCGAGCCGTCCGGCCCCTCCCCCGGCTCGATCGCGAGCACGCGGGTGTGGTCGCGCAGCTCGGCGCCGGCGTCCAGCGCGAGCTGCTGGGAGAGGGCGACGGCGAGTTCGGGGCGGATCCCGCCGCCGGCGGGGTCGACGATGGCGACGTCGGGGGACGCCCCGGGAGCCGGCGCGGCGAACGCAGGGTAGCGTCCTGCGAGTTCGGTGGCGTCGAGGACCTCGTGCTCGAGGTCGTGTTCGGCGATGACCTCCATGGTCTGGCGCATGGTGGCGAAGTCCGCCGGGGCGACGCTGACCGCGCCGATGGGCAGGAAGACGTCGCGTCCGGTGCGTTCGTTGAGCTCCAGCCACATCTCGCGGGCGCGCTGCACCAGGGGGATGTAGATACCGCCCTCCTTCAGCGCCACGCGGAACAGGCGCGACTCACCGGAGTAGGAGCCCTTGGTGTGGATACGGCCGAAGCGTTCGAGGCCGAGGATGCGGGCCTCCGGGGCACGCTCGGTGAGCTGCCACAGGGCCATCGATCCGATGGATCCGCAGCCCACGACCACGTAGTCGTAATGTTCGAGGTGTTCGCTCATGCCATCTCCGGGGTGTCCCAGACGGGCAGCGAGGTGCCGATGCTGCGCTCCAGGGCGCGCCGGTACAGGGTGGTGGCCCAGGCGACGTCCTCGACGGGCATGCCGCCGACGGAGTAGACCACGATGTCGTTCTCCGAGCGGCGCCCCACGGTGGTTCCGTTGATGACGTCCGCGATGTCGGCCACGCTGCCGTCCGGGATCTCGCCCGTCTTCTCCAGGGCGAGGAACTTGTTGCCGATGATGCCGACGGTCTCGAAGGCGTCCTCGCCGAACTCCTCGTGCCAGCACTCGTAGAGGCTGCGGTTGTCGAGGACCAGACGGGCGGCGTCGGAGGCGAGCCAGGCGTCGGGGATGTTGATGCACGACGGCAGGGACACGAACGCCCCCGGTGCCAGCCAGGACGGGTCGAGCACCGGGTAGTTGTCGGCGCCGATCGGTGCCGTGGTGGTGTAGGCGACGACCTCGGCGTCGCGCAGGGCGTCCTCGGCGGTGTCGGCGACCTCGACGGTGGTGAACTGCGGGAGGGTCTCGCGTACCCAGGCGGTGAAGTCGTCGATGCCGGCCTGGCTGCGCCCCTTCACCCGGACGGTGTGCAGCGTGGGGACACCGGCGGCGAAGGCCTCCAGGGCGGTCTTGCCCATCACGCCCGGTCCGACGACCGCGGCGACCGTCGCGCCCGGCTTCGCCAGGTGGCGGGCGCCGACGCCGGAGACCGCTCCGGTGCGGTAGGACGACAGCAGGTTGCCGTTCATGATCGCCAGGGGTGCGCCCGAGTCGGCGTTGTTGAGCACGAAGGTGTGGATGGAGCGCGGCAGCCCGGAGCAGCGGTTCTCCGTGTTGGAGCCGTACCACTTCACCCCGGCAGTGTGGAAGGAGCCGCCGAGGTAGGCGGGCATGGCCATGAAGCGCCGGTCGGGCCCGTTCTTCGGCATGCGTGGGTGCGGGGATTCGTCGGGGAAAAGGACCATGGAGCCGTGGGAGTTGTTGTTGGCCCCGCCCATCCGGTAGTCGCCGACGCCGAGAAGGGAGAACATCTCCTCCATCGTGTCCACGCAGGCGGGCATGTCCCTGACCCCGGCGGCGACCATGTCCGGTTCGCTGAGGTAGAGGGTGTCCAGACGGGGGCTGGTGGGAGCGGTGGTGGTTGCGGTGGTGGTTGCGGTGGTGGTTGCTGTCATGTCGGCCATGGAACAGCCCGCGTGTTTCACGGCCGTTGCTGACCGGTGACCTTCTTGTACAGCTGGAGAAAAACAGTGGTCAGGACGTGAAGATGCGGTCGCAGAAGGCGTCCAGCTGCGCGGTGAGGCGCTGCGGGGACGCCTCGTCCTGGTTCAGCGCGGCCCACACCTGCGCGCCGGTGAGCATGGTGAGCAGCTCGTCGACGACCACTCCCCTGGCCTGCCGGTCAGTGACGTCCGGCCGCAGTTTGCCGTCCTGCGCTGCCTCGTCGAGGCGGTCGAGGAAACTCCGACGCCAGGTGGCCATGCGCTCGGCGAAGACCTCCGCCTCGTCGGTGTGGTTGACGGCGCGTTGCCAGAAAGCCGTGACGACGCGGGCCTCTGCCCGTCGGACGTCGTCCAACGGAAGGATCTCGGCGGCGAGACGTTCCAGGCCGGGCCGGCCACGCTCGCCTCCGGGCACCTGCGCGCGCTCGTTGGTGGCTGCGTAGACGTATTCGAATGCCGCGGTGACCACGGCATCCTTGCCAGGGAAGTAGTACCGCAGCAGGCCGTTGGAGAAACCCGTGGCGTCGGCGATACGGCGGGTGGTGACGGCGTCGAGGCCTTCATCGGCGATGATCCGCCAGACGGAGCCGATGATCTCCTGGCGACGTTGGTCGTGGTCTACGCGTCGGGGCACGTCAGGAGAGTCTAGTGGGTGGGCGACGCGGCCGGCGGTAGTTTTCTCCCCCTCAGCCCACCGCGCCGCGCAGGCCGACACCGTCGGGGGCGAACTCGTCGAGGTCTCCGAGTTCCAGACGTAGGACGGAGGGACGGGAGTCGTCCTTGGTTCTATTGCCCTGGCCGAATCAACTCCGAGTGACGGTCAGCCAACCGCAGGACGAACGGCGTCCCTCACCACGTCCGCCGCCGTCCACGCCAGCCCGACAGCCCCGTCAGACAGGGTCTGTTCGGCGACCGGCCCCACACACGCATCGGCGAACGGTGCCTGATGGTTCAGCACCGGGTAGGAACCCACACCGATGTACGGGTGGATCGCGGGCACGGCCCAGGACACGTTCGCCATATCCGTCGACGCCCGACACATGTCAGCCTCCGGCCCCTCACCTTCGCGGTGCAGCTCCCGGCCGAGCGCAAGGGCGTTGGACTCGTAGAACCTCAGTGCGCGGTCGGCTGTGCGGAAGTCAGAGTAGGGCTTGGACTCATCCCGGATCTCCACCTCACATCCGGTGGCCAGGGCCCCGGCCTCGAAGCAGCGTTTGACCTTTTCACCGGTTTCCTTGAGCAGCTGCATGTCGTTGGCACGAACGTACCACCGACCGCGCGTCCGCCCAGGAATCGCGTTGGGGGCATCGCCTCCGTGGGTGACAATGCCGTGCACCCGCACGCTGGACGGCAGTTGCTGGCGCAACAGGGCAATGCCGACTTCGGCGACGGTGAAGGCATCGGCGGCGTTCACGCCCTCGGTCGGGTAGGACGCCGCATGCGCCGCCTGCCCGGTGTAGGTGACATCCCAGTGTTCTACGGCGAAGGGGCGGGCGCGGACCACGTCCACTGGAGCGGGGTGCACCATCATTGCGAAGTCGAGGCCGTCGAATGCTCCGCGATCGAGCATCTCGATCTTGCCGCCTCCGCCTTCCTCCGCCGGGGTGCCGAATACCTCCACGGTGATGCCAAGCTCATCCGCCACCGAAGCCAGCGCGACTGCGGCACCGAGGGACATCGCGGCTATGAGATTGTGTCCACAGGCGTGCCCGATGTTCGGCAGAGCGTCGTACTCCGCCATCAGGGCGAGGCGGAACTCCCCAGTGCCGTAAGTGGCACGGAAGGCCGTCGGAAGGTCAACGAACTTCTCTGTCACGTCGAAGCCACGATCACGCAGGAAGGACGCGCACCGTGCCGCTGAGTCATGCTCCTGCCAGGCGGTTTCCGGGTGGGCGTGCAACCACTCGGACAACGCCACCAGGTCGGGCTGTGCAACCGCAACTGCGTCCCGCAACGCCGACTTCAGCGCATCCTTGGGTTTCGCTCCATCACTCATCGCCGGGCACCCCATAGGCGGGCGAGGAAGCCGGATCCTTTCCGCGGGTCACGTAGTCGTCCCGCTGCGGCAGCCAGGTCTCCAGCAGTGACGCCAAGTCGCCGAGCGGATCCTCAGACCAGTCAACGCGCAGGTCAGTCTCTGCCCAACCGGCATCGCGGACCACGGCAAGTCCGGCGGAGTGAACCGGCCCGGCCTCTCCCCCGGCGCGTAGGCCGGCCTGCATCGCGGCGAGCAACCGCGTCTCCAGGTCACCGTCGGCGTCGCCGAATTCGGCGAGCATGGCATCGGGCACACCAGTGCCGGCGAGCATGTTGCCGGCGACGACGGCGTCGTTGCCGACGGACGAGGCGTGCGTCCCCAGCGTGTATTGCCCGGAGCGGGCGGTCCCAATTCCGGTGGGGGCCAGAACGCTGATCTGGCGGTAGTCGAGAGTGTTGTCGTCCTCACGCAGCCGTGCCACGGCGTCCGTCGGACTCAGGCCTTCGGCCAGCAGATCGAGCAGGTAGGCCCCGAACCGCGGATCGGTGATGTTCTGGGAAGCGACCACGCCGACACCGCCTCGCAGGTGCAGGCACCGGGCAGCGACGGCCGGGGACGACGAGGACACTGCCATGCCGAGGGCACCGTCGGCGTCCCGGGCGATGATGGAGAAGGTCATCTACAGCACCGCCGTCGCGTCGATCTCGACGAGCCACTCGGGGCGCGCCAGGGCATCGACCACCAGGCCGGTGGAAACAGGGTGGACGCCCTTCAACCAACGACCCATCACCCGGTAGACCGTTTCCCGGAAGCGAATGTCGGTGAGGTACACGGTGACCTTGACGATGTCCTCGAGACCGCCACCAGCCTCATCCATGAGCATGGCGATGTTGGCCATCGCCTTTTCGGCCTGGGCCTCGACGTCGCCGACGCCGACGCTCTCGCGGGTGTCGAGGTCCTGACCGATCTGTCCGCGCAGGTACACCACTCCTCCGGCGACGACTGCCTGGCACAGGTCATTGTCCAGGTCTTGCTCAGGGTAGGTGTCCTTCGTATTGAACGGACGGATGCGAGTGTGTTTCATCGGGAGGTCTCCTTCTCGGGGGTGTAGGCGGCGTAGCCGCGCTGGATCATGATCTCGTCGACGACGTACTTCGCGTCATGCCAGCAACCCCAGATAAAGCTGGAGCCGCGGCGCGACAGCCAAGGCAGGCCGACGAAGTACACGCCGTTGGCGGGGCTCACCCCGCGCTGGTGGACTGGGCGTCCCCGGTCGTCGGTAACGCCGTCGACGTTCAGCCAGGAGTAGTCGACACCGTAACCAGTGGCCCACACCACGGTACGGACGCCGGACGACGCCAGGCCGAGGCTGAGCACCGGGTCGGTGACATCCTCGGGATCGGGCCCGAGGACCCAGGCCTCGGGTTCCTCCGGCAGGTCAAGTCCGTTGGCCTCGATGTAAGCATCCGCTTCGGCGAAGAGGCCGAGCAGGTTCCGGTCACCGGCGTGGATGTGGTCGCCGAGATCATCACGGAAGTGCAGCGTGCCGTCGTCGTCACAAGTCTCCGCGCGTCCAACGAGGTGGATGCCGTCAGCGGCGAGGTCACGGAAATCGACGGTGTGACCGCCGTCGGCGCCAGTGACAGCGATGGTGACGTGTTCGGCACCGACCGGCGGAGCTGCCATGTCCCATTTACCGAGGACACCGAGCCACCAGACGTTGTCACGGCCCCGGTAGCGGCGCGGTGGCCGGTCATGGGCACCGACGGCGAGGGTGACGTCCCGTCCCGCCTTGTTCAGTTCCACGGCAATCTGCAGGCCGGATGACCCGGCACCAACGACGAGCACGCCCCCGTCCGGCAAATCCTGCGGGTTGTCGTAGTCCGCGGAGTGGATCTGGGTGATGCCACAGGTATCGGCGACATCCTGGGAGATCACCGGAGGGATCACCGGGACCTGGAACGGCCCCGTCGCTGACACGACGTGGTCGGCGGCAATTGTCGCACCGTCGGCGCAGGTGACGATGTAGCCGTTATCCCTGACACGCTTGGACACCGAGACGACCTCTACACCGCTGCGCACGGGTGAGCCGATCATCGCGGCATAGTCCTCGAAGTACTGCGCGACACGGTCATGGTGGGCGAACGCCTCTCCGCTGACCGGCTCGGCACCCGACGGGACGGATTCGTCGAAGGTGAGATTCGGAAACCGGTCGTGCCAGGCGGGCCCGTTGGCACACAACGAATCCCAGCGCCCGGTACGCCACTTTTCGGCGATCCGGTCACGCTCGAGGACGATGTGCGGGATACCCGCGGTGGTGAGATGCTCACTTGTCGCGATGCCCGACTGTCCGGCGCCGATGACGACAACTTCGGTGGTTTCGGTGGCTGTCATGAAATTCAGTCTCCGCAGCGGCAGGAGATATAGCAACCATGGTTTAATGATATTCTGCATCACCTTGCGTGATTTACAGTTACGTTACAGATCACCTGTCCGCATCCAGCGAAAAGGGGCAACGATGCCCAAGACCCGCGATTCTCTCACCCTCACCCAGCTGCGCTACTTCAGACGGGTCGCCGAACTCGGATCCATAACCGCCGCAGCAGACGAGCTCTTTGTTGCCCAGTCTGGGGTGAGTACAGCCATGCACCAGCTCGAGAAGTCCCTCGACGCGACGCTCTTCATACGTCGGAGATCCAAGGGCGTGGTCCTCACGGAGCAGGGCAGGGCGTTCCACTCGGCAGTAGTCCGCGTCTTGGAATCCGTAGATGACGCGGTAGGAACCCTTTCTCCCGGAAAGCTCACCGGCACCCTCGCCGCGGGCTGCTTCACGACTCTGGCACCCTACTGGCTCCCCGAGGTACTCGAACAACTGCATGCCTCATCACCCGATCTGACCTGCGAACTTCGCGAAGTCACCGCCGACAAGGTGATTTCCCTGCTGCAGCGACGAGAGATTGAGGTGGCGCTGACTTACGACTTCGACTACGGGCGGGACATCGACTTCGAGCGAATTACCGAAGCACCTATCTACGCCGCCGTCGCAGCGGACGACCCGTTGGCACAACGCCAATCCGTGAGCCTCAGTGAACTTTCCCGCCTCCCCCTGATCCTGCTGGACATGGACAAATCCACGAACTACTTCCTGTCCCTCTTCCGGGACGCACACCTAAGACCGGTGATCCACCAGAAGTTCGAGTCGATGGAGGTGGTCCGCTCCATGGTGGCCCGAGGCCACGGCTATACGATCCTGAACCAGCGCCCGTCACACGACCTCACCAACGACGGGCGTTGCCTAACCCGCCTGCCCATCGCCGGCGTACGCTCTCACCTGCAGACCGGTGTCGCCTACCGCTCCGGCGAGCCTCTGTCCACGAAGGGGCAGGAGTTTCTCAAGGCATGCCGTAATGCCCTGTTGCAAGAATAGATATTCATTGTTTCCGGAATGTGTCTTCATATTATCCGAAACCTCGTTCGGTTTATTGTGATAGCCAACACAGTCCGAGGGTATTAGCATTGTCCTCCAAGAAGTCGGACGAACAGGAATTGTCCGGACCACTTTCGAGGAGGACCTCATGCCCGGTGCCACGACAACTGTCCAAGACCCCCACGACATAGACGAGAGAACTCTGCGCAGAAGCGTCGTCGCCGGCTCAGTCGGTGTCCTGGTGCACTGGTTCGACTGGGCCGTGTATGCCTACCTGGCCACCACCATTTCCGATGTGTTCTTCCCGGAGTCCGGCGGGGCCACCGGCCTGTTGGCCGTCTTCGGTGTCTTCGCCATCGCCTTCTTCTTCCGCCCAGTAGGCTCCGTGATCTTCGGCCACCTTGGTGACACTCTGGGGCGAAAGAAGACGCTTTCCCTGGTCATTATTCTGATGGCGATCGGAACGCTGATGCTCGGCCTCACTCCGTCCTACGACTCGATCGGGGTGTGGGCCCCGGTGCTGCTGATCCTCGGTCGCATCGTCCAGGGGATCGCGGCCGGTGGCGAGTTCGGGTCAGCCGCATCGTTCCTCGCCGAGTACTCGAAGCCCTCGAAGCGGGGCTTCAACTGCTCCTGGATCGAATTCGGATCCGTCATGGGGTTCCTGCTGGCCTCGGGTGTCGTAGCTATTCTCTTCGCCGTGTTCGAAGACCAGACGATTACGGACTGGGCATGGCGTATCCCCTTCCTCATGACCGTTCCGATGGCCATCGTCGGCTACTACATCCGCACGAAGATCGAAGACACCCCGGACTACCGCGCACTCGAAGAAGCCGAGGAAGTGCCGACTGCGCCAATCAAGGAAGTCTTCAAATACAACAAGAAGCAGTTCTTCCAGACGATCGGTATCGAGATCTTCATGAACTGCACCTTCTACGTCGTGCTGACCTACCTGCTCACCTACCAGGAGGACACTGTCGGATTCGACGCGGGAACCGCCGCGCGACTGTCGGTGATAGCTTCCTTGACCGCAGCGCTGATCATTCCGCTTTCAGGTAAGGCATCGGATCGTTGGGGCCGCAAGCCTGTCTTGTTCTCCGCCGGCGTGCTTCTGCTCGTGCTCGCATGGCCAGTGTTCCTCTGGATGAACCAGGGAACGTCCGTCGCCGGTTTCGGTGCGACATTCGTTCTCTCCGCCATTCTCGCTCTCATCCTCGGTACCCACGCCTCCACCGTTGCCGAACTGTTCCCGACCCGGACACGGCAGTCCGGACTGTCAATGGCGTACAGCATCGCCGGCGCATTCTTCGCAGGTACACTGCCCTACCTCAACACCTGGTTGATCGACTGGACAGGCAACATCATGATCCCGGCCTTCACGCTGATGGTCGTCGCACTGATCGGCCTGGTGACCGTCTCCACGATTCCGGAGACGAAGGGCATCGGCTTCATCGCCGACAAGGAAGTCACCCCCGCCGATGTCACTGCTCCCGCTGAAGACAATGCGCGGAACGCTGAAGGTCGAGTCGCTCCGACGCGGTAGCGTGTAACGGTGAACATCACTCTCCGCCAGCTTGACTACTTCGTCACCGTCGCCGACACAGGCAGCATCACCGCCGCTGCTCAACGGCTGTATCTCTCCGCGTCCGCAGTGTCGACCACCGTCACTGAGCTGGAGAGCTCTCTCGGCGTCCGGCTTTTCACCCGCCATGCCCGTGGACTGTCCCTCACCGGAGAAGGGCGCTCCGTACTTGGCAGGGCCCGTGCCCTGCTTCGGGACGCGGAAGACCTCGAGGTCAATGCGACGTCCCTCGGCACCGCCGTCTCGGGCACACTGACTGTCGGCTGCTACTCCACCATCGCCCCGCTCCTGTTACCGAGGATCATTGCCGAGTTCGCTGATCAGTACCCCGAGCTGACCATCCGGTTCACCGAAGGGTCCCGCAGCGAACTGCTCGAAGGGTTCGCCCAGGGGCGCTACGACTTGCTCGTCGTGTACGACTACCCGTTCAAGGACGACCTTCCTGACCGGGGAACACTGCTCCCCCTCGGCACTTTCCCCCCTTACGTCCTCCTCCCCGAAAACCATGCCCTGACGGGAACAGGCCCGGTGGCACTCGCCGACCTCGCACCGGATCCGCTGATCCTCTTCGACCTCGAGCCGGCGGACCAATACTTCCTGTCTCTGTTCCGTAGTGAAGGTGTGGAACCACGGGTCAGCTATCGCACTGGGGACTTCGAAGTCATCCGAGGCCTTGTCGCACGCGGGCTCGGGTATTCGCTCCTCACCCAGAGGACCCTCCACCCTGTCAGCTACGAAGGCATCTCCTACAAACCTGCTGAACTGTCGTGTGACCACGGCCCGCTGGACGTGGTCTCGCTAGTTCCTACCGCTTCCCGGGTGACCGAACGGACAAAGGCGTTCGTGGACGCCGCTAGGAGCATCCTCACCTATCCTGTCCGTTACCCCAACGACGGGCATGATTGCTGAACTTGTCATAATTCGACCAGCCCCTGCATCATGCGGACCTTGTCGCCGCGCGGTCTCTCCCGCTCAGCCCACCGCGCCGCGCAGGCCGACACCGTCGGTGGCGCCGTCGTCGGCCCAGAGGAAGCGTTCGGTGCCGTCCGGCCCGACGTACCGGGCGTAACCCTCGTTGGCCAGGTTGTCGGTGCCGGCGGGCCGGGCGCTGATACTGTCGTCCTTCGGAGAGAACTTCTCACCGTCACCGGCCACGAGGACCTGGGACTCGCCGTTGCAGGCCTCGTCGCACAGGATGGTCAGCTCGCCGGCGTCGGCGTCGTAGTCGCTGGCCATCACCCCGTCGAAGGGCGAGTCGTAGCGCTGCTCGAGGATGGCGTCCTGACCGGCGTCCAGGGTCACGAAGAGGACCTCGCCGGTGTCCTCCACGCCGACGGCGAAGAGGGAGTCGGAGATCCAGGCGATGGTCTCCAGCCCGCCGTTCGCCTCGACGTCGCCGGTGAACTCGGCGAGGTTCCACTCGTCGGTCGCGGTGAGCTCGGCGTCCTCGTCGTCCGCGTCGTCCGCGTCCTCCTCCCCCACCTCGTAACGCAGGACGGAGGGGCGTGAGGTGTTCTTGGTGTCGTCGGAGTTGTCGCGTTCGGTGGCGACGTAGACCGCCCCGTCCGCGCCGACGGTGACGCCCTCGGCGTCCGGCATGCCCGCGCCGTCCGGGTATCGCAGCTGGTGACGGGCGTCCACGTGGTAGCTGTTGCCCTCCTGCGGGGTGAGGACGTAGAGGACACCCTCGTCGTTGTTGACCACGTAGGCGGTGCTGTCGGCGCCGAAGTCGACACCGGACATGTCCTCGCCGGTGAAGTCCTCGGTGAACTCGCCGTCGTCATCGTCGGTCAGGGTGACCGGGGCGACGTCCTGCGGGTCGAAGGGCCACGGGTCGGTGTCCGACTGGGCGCCGTCGGTCTCGTCCGAGGCGACGTTGCGCAGGCCCTTGGTGGCTTCGCCGGTGGTGGTGAAGTCGCCGGTCATGTCGGGGACGCGGCCCCAGCTGGTGTCGGCGTGGCCGGACCAGCTGGTCTCGTCGATGAGTGTGCCTGACGCGTCGGAGAGGGTCACGGAATCGGTTCCACCGAGGCCGAAGGAGTCGTCGGTGAAGACGACGAGGTAGCCGCCGGACTCGATCTCGGTGTCCTCGGGCAGGACGATGGGGTCGTGGGAGTCATCGTCGTCGATGATGGTCCAGCCGGCGACGTCGACGGCGTTGTTGGGGTCGGTGTTGGCGAGTTCGACCCAGTCGCCCTCGGAGTCGCCGTCGGACTCCACCTCGTTGATCACGATGGTGGATTCGGTGTCGCCGCTGCCGCCGGTGCCGTCGGTGGGCACCGGGGTGATGCTGGACGTGATGCCCGAGCCGGAACCCGCGTCGGAGTCCGCCGCGCAGGCGACGGGCAGTGGGGCGAGCATCAGGGCGGGGACGACGGCCAGGGCCGCTCTACGGTAGGGAGGCTTCACGGGGAGCGACGATAGAGTCCGGAGGTTGACGTAACCCGGACTGCAGGTGAACAGGAGCTGTCAGGTGGCGGGTGGAGGGTTCCGGGGTTCGAACGGGCGCAATTCCATGTCCGTGGCCGGCGATAGAGTGACGGAACCAAGCGCCACTACGAATCGAGGATGCAATGTACGAGCTCAACGCAGAGGACCGGACGGAGTGGGTCAGTGATGCAAGGGATGCACTGCGAGGCGAGATGCTGCTGCGCACCACTGATCTACAGACCGCCTACAACAACATCTCGACTCACCGGGTCTGGCGGGATGCTCCCGCATCAGAGGTCCTTCGGGACGCATACGAAGAGTTGAAGTAACGGCGGGGCCGCGAGACCCCTGCGGCTAGCGAGCCAGGGGCGCAGTCAAGTAGCCGTACAGTGCCGGGTCGACGGGAGTCCCGAGGTCCAGCTTCATGTTGACGATGGAGACATCCTTGCCGTTTTTATCCGGGATGTGCGTGTCGTGGGCATCTCGGGCGTGAGCCTCCCCGAGGTAGAAGAAGTCAGAACCTTCGACGTCATCCTTCTTCACGAAGACATGGAGTGGGTAGATATTGTTCGCGATGTCGTTCTCCCGCTTGCTTTGCAACGAGGTGCGACTCTTCGTGAACCAGTTGATCGCCGACTCATCGTCGAAGCCATCTTCGTACCGAGTGGTTGCTGAAATATCCTCGGATTTTTCGTAGGTGATGAAGATAGGGCAGCTGTTCGAGAAACTGTCAGTCTTGTATCCGTAGAGCGTGCTGTACTGATTGGTCTCAAAATTAAGCATTCGGCACACATCCTTGCGCGTGTACTGGTGACCTTCAACGAGCGCACCCCGCCAAGATTCGGCATGCCGGGAAAGAAAGAGACCGGCTTCGACCGCATCATCGACATGATCAGCGAAGCGCTGGCTACCGTCGTACAGCCTCTGAAAATCCGGTGTCAGTCGATAGTTCCCCTCAACATGGTCGATCACGGGGCTCGGCCCGTACTTCTTCACCTCCTCGTTCGTAAAGAAGGCGAGGGTGAGAATACGCTCCACCGAAGAGATTGTTGCATCATCAGCCACGCACCCCTGGCCAACAAGGATCTGCGTGTAGGAGTCCCTGGTTATCGTGCGCTGCCGCAGCAGTTCCTGAATCAGCAGCAGTTCATGTGGACGCTTTCCGTTGAGCAACTCATTATCCAGAAGCGACAGGAAGGCTTCTTCATCCCGGGACGGCGAAGGAATCTCCTTCTCGAATCCTGCCAGCAGAGTCCAGTAACTCTTCTTCTTGGTTGCCAGCACGACCGGGTCAACAGTCCCATAATGCGCGAAGTCCATGAGCATCGGCGTTCGACCGATCCGATTACGCAAGGCCCGCACCGCAGACTTAAGGTTGTGAATGCTATCCAGCGAGGATTTCGCGAGAGACTCGAGGACCCGCTTTCGTGAGATCTCGTCGAAATTTACGCTTGATACTCCGGCTATTGACCCAGCCGCCTGGGCGCGGATCAGCTTCTCCTTGATCGTATCCTTGTTAAGACTACTATCACCGAACAAGGCGATAGGAATGAGAAAGTTGTTCTTGTAGTTTCCGATGAAGTCGATCACCCGCAGGTGATCCTTCCCCGGACTCTTGCGCAGGCCTCGCCCAAGTTGCTGAGTGAAGATGATGCTCGACTCGGTGTTTCGCAACATCACGACTTGATTCACCGCGGGGATGTCGATGCCTTCGTTGAAGATATCGCGGGTGAGGATATAGTCGAGCTCCCCGTTTTCTAGCGCCATCATCGCCAGCTCGCGCTCCACCCCGGAAGATTCCCCTGTGAGCGCCAGAGTTCGTAATCGCCGACCGTTCAGTGACTCTTGGTTCAGCAGATCGGACAGCTCGTGGGCTTCCTTCTTACTGCTACAGAACATCAATCCCTTCACCTCAGTCGGGAAACCATAGGTCCGCAGCATGTCCAGGATGTACTCGACTCGGTCCGGGGCGACGAGCTTGCTCAGGCGCGAGGTTTCATCCTGCAGCGCGCCGGCATCATCGATGTACTCGGTGACACCGTAGTAGTCGAATGGTGCGAGCATGTCCGCTTCGAGTGCTTCCTGCAGGCGGATCTCGTAGGGAACGTTATGGTCGAAGAGCTCGAACACGTTGAAGTCGTCTGTGCGCTCGGGGGTCGCGGTAAGACCAAGCAGGAACTTCGGCTCAAAGTGCTCGATGACTCGTTCGTAGCTAGCTGCACCGGCCCGATGAACTTCATCGATGATCACCAGGTCGAAGGCGTCACGCGGGATTGACTCCAGGAAACCAGGCTTCGACAACGTCTGCACCATGGCAAAGGCGTGGGTCTTGTCGATGTCCTTGACGCTGCCAACAACGCGCCCGACCTCCCCCTCCCCCCACTCGAGGACACGCGTGAACTCAGCGATCGCCTTATCCAGGATCTGCTCCCTGTGGACGATGAAGAGGATCCGCTGCGGGGACATTTCCCGGGCGGCGAGTGCAGCCAAGATTGTCTTGCCCGTTCCAGTCGCCGAGATGACGAGTGCCCTGGACTCACCCAGTTCGCGGACCGCTCGGATCTCTGCCAACGCCTCCTTCTGCATGGAGTTCGCGATGATACGCCCGGTAGGGACCTCACCTGCTTCGATCGCCTCTGCCATGATCGGAGTCGCACGCGGTTGCCTCGTGCGTTCGTACTCATCAATCCAGTCACTAGTGAGCGCGAAAGAGGCCGCCCGCTGCTCCTCGATCGCCGCACAGAGCTGATAAGTGATGTCTCCCTCGGGAAGCGCCGAGAACCGGAGGTTCCACTCCTGATTCCGGATCAACGCATTACGGGTGAGATTCGAGCTACCGATGATCGCCGACAGCGTGTCCGCCTGAGTGAACACGTAGCCCTTCGCGTGAAAACCGCCATCGGTTCCGGGATGGACTAGGACCTCCACGTTGTCCAGGTTCAACAGCTCACGGAACATATCCGGCTCGTTGAAATCCAGGTAGGTGGACGTCACGATCCGAGCGGTGCCAGAGAAGTCCCGCAGAGCCTGCTTCAGAAGTCCGAGCGCTCCTGGGGTGATGAAAGCGACGGAGAAATCGAAGCGCTCTGACCGCTTCAGTTCCTCTTCAATCGCACGCACCATCGTGTTGCCGCCGCGATTGGCAATGAGGTTGGGGTGAAAGAGCTGCTCGGAGTCGACTGCGCGGTCGAGGAAACCGTGAGCCGTACCTGCACCTACCGGGGTGCGCTCGAACATCATGATGCGAGGTGCGCGATCACGCGGTCGACGGCGGGGATGTCGGCTGGCGCCCAGGGAAGCTCACCGAGGTGTGCCGCTTCCACCCAGCGGACTTCCGAATGCTCAGTGAGGGTGGGCTCTCGACCAACAATCGTGCCGAAGAAGGTCGTCAGGATGACGATCCCGAAGTCATACTCATGCTCGGTGGTCTCAACTTCGTCCCCGATATCTGCCGAGCAAAGAAGCTCTTCTTCGAGTTCCCGGCGGAGCGCTTCTTGAGGCGTCTCCCCTGCCTCGATCTTCCCCCCGGGGAATTCCCACATACCGGCCAGTGACATCCCCTCACCACGCTGAGCTGCCAGTACCTTCGTCCCGTCCGTCAGCACGGCCCCGACGACGTTGATCCTCTTCTTCACACGTACTCCTGATCGTGAGGCTTCCAGCATGATCGATTCTTAGCTGGCCTCAGCCTAGCAACCCCTACGGACAGGTGGTGGATACTCTTGAGCCGCTGCCCTCCCTCCCCGACAACC
>NZ_JBQSWV010000027.1:0-44999 GCF_052377495.1 Corynebacterium sp. AOP36-E1-14 | reverse complement strand
TGGGCGTTGGGGCGAACGGTCGCATCAGGAGGTCGGGCGGGGAGGTTGCCGGGACGCTGTGCGACGGAGGCCGGGTCCACTTCTTCCCCCGGCCCCGTGCAACTGGTGGTCCGCGGGGAACCACCACCAACAGCGAGGGGCACGGGGGTGACGGTGGGCAGGGGAGGGTAGTCGTCCTGGCGACATCCCCCGGTCATACTGTGGCTGAAGAGGCGGCTTCCCGCGTCCGAAGTACACAGGAACTCCAGGTACGCTCCGGTCCATGAATTTTTCCGTGAGAGGCGTTGTCGGAATCATCCTGTTTGTCGCGGTCAGCGGCTGGGTGATTGGGCTTCAATACGGTCTTACCGGAACACTTTCCGGAGCGGCAGTAGGACTCGTCCTGGGTGCGGTGTTCGCGTACATGGAGTCACCTCACAATGACTGGCGTCCACGTAACCCACTGTGGGTCATCGCCCCCCTGGTCGGCGGGATTTCCCTGGTGGCGGCAGTGTGGGGGTTACCACTGTCGCTGGGAGCCTTCGCTTTCCTGGCTGCTCTGTTCGCTTCTCCGCGTATGTGGGGGCGCTGGGTGTGGCTCACGCTAGCGAGTATCTGGATGGTGTTCATGGTGGGGTTTGTCGGCCTTGCACTATTGATAGCTTGGTGAACGAGAGGTGGAGCATTGGGCCTGGCTCTCGCCTCTTTCTCTTAACCCCGTGCAAATGTTGGTCTGGCGTGGGAAGACCAACAACTCAGCGGGGTACTGGGAGGGCGGACGCCTACCCGACGCGTGGGGTCACTCGCTCCGAGGCGTCTGCCGTCGGCGCAGTACCCCGGACAGGGCGATGACGGTGACCCCGGCAAGGGGGATCACCAGGAGACCCACGCGCAGGCCCGCGGCGTCCGCCACCACACCGACGAGCGGAGGCGAGGCCACGAAACCGAGCCTCATCAGCCAGGACACGACGGTGAGCCCGGTGCCGGGACGCAGTCCGGGCAGCTCGTCGGCGGTCTGCATCGCCGCCGGGATCAACGTGGCTACGCCGAAACCGGCGGCAGCGAAGCCCAGGATCGTGCCCGGGACCGTGGGGAACGCCAGTGCGAGTCCCATTCCCACCGCCGCCACCGCGCCGCCGAGACGCGCCACGGTGCGATGCCCTAGACGGTCGACCATGCCGTCGCCGAGGATGCGTCCCACGAACTGTGCGGCGACCAACGCCACGAATCCCGCCGCGGCGACCGAACCGGGCGCGCCGAGGGAGGTGATGTACAGCGACGCCCAGGACATGCCAGCGTCCTCGACGAGTGAACCGGCGATGGCGATGATGACCAGCGCGCCCAGCATCACGACAAGGTGGCCGGTCAGCGGACCACGGCGCGCAGCGTCCGGCCCCACGGACTCGTGGGTGGCGTCAGGGGAAGCAGTGTCCGGAGCAGCGTCCGGGCCGGATTCGGTAGCAGGAAGACAGAAGCGCAGCGCGACGACCGCCACCAGGGAGAAGACCACGGCGGACAGGCCGAGATGGATCTGACGGGGCAGGTCCACGGCGATGGCGGCCGCCGCCATCGCCCCGCCGAGTACCGCCCCGAGCGACCAGACCGCGTGGAACGAGTTGATGATCGTGCGGCCGTAGCGGCGCTGGACCTGCAGGCCGTGGTCGTTCTGGGCGACGTCGGTGATGGCGTCCATCGCCCCGCCGACGAGCAGCCCGGTCACGAACATCCAGAGCGTGGGGGACGCCCCGGCGCCGAGCACGCCCAGGGCGGTGCCGATCGTGCCGGCGACCGCGACGCGGGCGGACCCGAACCGTCGGATCAGCGGGGCCGCGGCCAGCCCGGCGAGGATCGCGCCGACGGGGAAGGCGATGACGGCGAGACCGTAGACGGCGTTGCTCATCCCCAGGTCGGCCTTGATCTCCGGGTACCGGGGGATGAGGTTGGCGAACACCGCGCCGTTGGTCAGGAAGAGCGCGGCGACGGCCCGGCGGGCGCGCCGGTCGGTGGGGGTGGGGGACATTGCGGCGAACTCTACAGCGACCTACCCCAGCGAGGACAGGTCCAGGGTTGCCGCGGTGTCGTTGAGCTCGGTGGGGATGGAGTTGTCGCTGACCTGCACCTCGGAGCCGTCCCAGTGGAACGTCGCGGAGGCGGACACCGTCTCGTTGGCGGCGGCAGGCTGGTCGCCCAGGAACTCGTAATTGACCTGCACGGTGCTGTCGTCGATGCGGTCCACCGACTCGATATACCTCGCCAGGATCGGTGCGGGCTCGGTCACCAGCTCACCGTCGGCGAACAGGGCGACGGTCTGGTTGCTGCTGCCGGCCGTACCGTTCGGGTTGTCCTGCGTTCCGTTGCCGCCATTGAGCACTACCCAGGACAGCGGCAGGCACGGGTCCATCTCGTCCTCGGAGACGGTGTAGTGGAAGAACACGTCTGAGTCGCCTGAGCCGTCAGAGTCCTCGCCGGCGAAACGCACCGGCAGCGGGTCGTCGCCGGTGAGAGGGTTGTCACCCGACTTGCCCGAGTCCTCCTCACAGTCCGGTGCGGCGGAGCTCGACGAGGTGGTCTCGGTCTCGGTCTCGGTCGGCGTCTCCGTCGGCGACCCGGTCACCGTCGACGTCGCGGTGTGCACCGCCGTCTCGGTCACGGTCGCCGGGTCGTCCTGCTGTGAGCAGCCCGCCAGGAGCACGGCCGCGGCCGCGGGGACGGCGACGGCGGCCACGAGGGAACGGGCACGGGTACGACCGCGTGAATCCATGGCCGCCAGGGTATCGCGGCCGTCATACCGCGGGCTGAGTCGCCCGCGCGGCCGTGCACCGATGATCAGACCCGGGGCCGATGTGGTCACCGCGGCGTCCGGCATAGTCTCCATAGGGTCAGCAATCATCACCCCTTCAGGAGAAACCCCCGGTGACCACCCCGAACGCACCCACCCGCTACGCCTTCCTGGACGTGCTGCGCGGCGTGGCGCTGTGCGGCATCCTCTTCGTCAACCTGCGTGACCTGCTCTACCGCTGGACGGAGCACGCCGACCTGCACCACCCCGTCCTGCGCTTCTACGACGTGGCGATCCAGGGACGGTTCGTGCCGATCTTCGCCTTCCTCTTCGGCGTCAGCGCCTGGCTGCTGTACAGCTCCTCGGCGCGGCGCACCACCGTACGTTCGGCACGCTGGCTGATGGTGCGGCGCTTCGTCACGCTGCTGCCCCTCGGGCTGCTGAACCTGTTCCTGCTGTACAGCGGCGACATCCTCACCATGTACGCGATCATCGCACTGGTGCTGGTGGTGCCGGCGATGTTCCTGCCCCGCGGCCCGGTGCTCGCCGCCGGGGTGGTCGGCACGCTGGTGGCCTACTGGATGTGGGGCAACAGTCCGCTGATCGCGGCCACGTTGATGGTCGCCGGTTTCGGTGCCGCCCAGTACGGGCTGCCGGGGTGGCTGGAGTCGACGCGACGCCGCGACCGGACGCTCGCCGCGGTCGTGTTCGTGCTCGCCGCCGCCGCGGGCGTCGCGCTCAGTGTCGTGCAGAAGGGCATGCTGGACGCCGCGACGCTGCCGGATCCGGACGTCCTCGACCGGGTGGCGGGTTTCGGTGGGTTGTTCACCGCCGTCGCCATCGTCACCGGGCTGTCGCTGGTCTGGCGCGCGCTCACTGCCCCTTCACTGCGTGCCGCGCTCACCGCCCCCTTCGCCGTGCTGGGACGCACCGCGCTGACGAACTACCTCGGTGCGTCCGCCCTGGCGCAGGTGCTGCTGCACGTGGCGCCGGACGTGGAGCTGACCAACCTGTGGCTGCTGCCGGTGGCCACCGTCGCGATCCTCGTGGTCCAGGTCCTGGCCAGCGCCCTGTGGCTGCGGTACTTCCGTTACGGCCCGGTGGAGTGGTTGTGGCGGTGCGCGACGAGGTGGGAGCCGGTCGCACTGCGCCGAAGTGCAGAACCAGCCACCGACCCGGCCCCGGAACCAATCCCTGCCACCGACGGTCAGGAGCGGGAGGTGCGCTCCTTAAGGTCGCGGGCGTAGAGGTCGGCGGCCCTGATCGCCTGGACGACGTCGGTGGGGGAGTACTCGCCGGGCATCTGCTTGAGCGTCTCGCCGTCGGAGCAGGCCAGCTCGGCGATGCGCAGCAGGTCGGCGTCGTCGGCGTCGCCGAGGTGGATCTCCTCCAGGGTGGTCGGCAGACCCACGGACTGCAGGAAACCGATGTAGCGGTCGGCGTCCGGCTCGGGGGCACCCTCCAGCATCAGCTGCACGCCGATGCCGAAGGCGACCTTCTCACCGTGGGTCATGTGGTGGATGTCGCCGTCCAACGCGGTGAAACCGTTGTGGATGGCGTGGACCGCGGCGAGGCCGCCGTTCTCGAACCCCAGCCCGGAGAGCAGGGTGTTGGCCTCGCAGATGTTCTCCAGCGCGCGGCTGACCACGTGCGCCTCGTTGTCGCGCAGCGCCTGGTGGGCGTAGTCGAAGAGGGTCTCCTCGCACTTCTCCGCCAGGGCCAGGCCGGCCAGGGTGGGCCGGGCGGTGTCGTCCATGCGCCGGGAGTTCGCCCGGTCCACCGCGCGGGCCTCGATGGAGGTGGCCAGGGCGTCGCCGATGCCGGAGCGCAGGGTGCGCACCGGGGCGTTGGCGATGACCCGGGTGTCGACGGCGATGAGGTCGGGGTTGCGGTCGTAGAAGAGGTAGGAGTCGAAGACACCGTCCTCGGTGTAGATCACCGACACCCGGGCGGTCGGGGCGTCGGCGGACACGGCGGTGGGGAACACCGCGACCGGCAGGGAGGCGTGGTCGGCGACCGCGCGGGCGGTGTCGATGGTCTTGCCGCCGCCAAGCCCGATGATCACGTCGTTGCCCCCGGAGCGGGCCTTGTCGGTGATCCGGTCGATCTCCTTGAGGGAGGCCTCGCCGCCGAAGATCTCGTGGGCGGCGTCCAGCCCGTCCCCGGAGAGGGACTCCTGCAGCTTCTCCCCGGCGATGCCCCAGACGACCTCGTCGGCGATGATCAGCGGGGAGGTGCCCAGGGGCCGCAGGTAGCCGGCGGCCCGGTCGATCAGGTCGATGCCCTGGACGTAGCGCGACGGGCTGGTGAACAGTTTGTCTGTCATGGGGACGTTCCTCCTGTGAGGGGTTCGGTTTTCGCCACCACCCTAGGCCCGCTTCCGGTCGCGTGTGGCGGCCGTGACCTTTGGCTACAGTGGCGTGCATGTCCGACTCTCACCCGCAGCAGGTTCCCCTCCGCTCCTTCCGCAACGACCCCGCGGACTTCCTCCCCGAGGCCCTCGGCGGTTTCATCGCCTCCCACCCGGACGCCGAGTGGCACGACAGCGGTTTCGTCGCCCGTTCGTCGGCGGTGGTCACCGACTCCGCCGAGCCGGCCGTGGCCGTGGTCTCCGGTGGCGGCTCCGGCCACGAGCCCATGCACGCCGGTTTCCTCGGCTCCGGCATGCTCGCCGCGGTGTGCCCGGGGCTGCTGTTCACCTCCCCGAACGCCGTGCAGATCGCCGAGGCCACCCGGTGGGCCGACCAGGGTGCGGGCGTGGTGCACGTGGTGAAGAACTACACCGGCGACGTCATGAACTTCACCGTCGCCCGCCAGGCGCTGGACGACGTCGACACCCGCGTCGTCCTCGTCGACGACGACGTCGCCACCGATCTCGCGTCCGGTGCGTCCGACTCGTCGGACGGCCCGGGACGCCGCGGCACCGGCGCGACGATCATCGTGGAGAAGGCCGTCGGTGCCGCCGCGCAGCGCGGCGACGACCTCGACCGTGTCGCCGACATCGGCCAGTGGGTGGCGGACAGCTCCCGCAGCATGGCCGTGGCGCTCGCACCCGGGCACCTGCCGACCAGCGGGCGTGACACCTTCGACCTGCCCGAGGGGAAGATGGAGGTCGGCGTCGGCATCCACGGCGAACGTGGCGTGGACCGCGTGGACGTGGAGACCGCTGACGAAGTCGTCGCCCGGCTGATCGACGGCATCGGCGGCTCGCTCTCGCTGGAGGACGGCTCCGAGGTCGTGTGCCTGGTCAACGGGCTGGGAGGGACCGCCCCGCTGGAGCTGAACCTGGTCTTCGGTGAGGTGCTGCGTCAGCTCGCCGACAAGGGCGTCGTGGTGCGCCGGGCCATGGTCGGCACCTACGTGACCTCGGTGAACATGGCCGGGGTGTCGCTCACGCTGACCTCGGTCGGTGACGCCACCGACCAGCTCGTGGAGCTGCTCGACGCCGCCACGGACGCGCCGGGCTGGCCGCGGGTGCTCGGCGGGCAGGACGCACCGGCGACCTACCGTCCCGCCGTGACCAGTTTCGACGACGACCTGCCGGAGTCCGGGGAGGAGAACCGCTGGCTCAGCGACTTCGTCGCCCGTGTACAGGGATCGGTCGACGACCTCACCGAGCTCGACCGGCTGGCCGGCGACGGCGACTTCGGACAGAACATGGACGCCGCCTTCGGCGGGATCGACCTGCCGCTCCTCGGCCCGGACGCCCGGGTGCTCGAGGCGCTGGGCCACCGCCTGCTCATCCGTGCCGGCGGCACGTCCGGCGCCGTGCTGGGCACCCTGTTCCGCGAGCTCGGCCAGGCGATGGAGGACGCCGACGACCCGGTCGCCGGACTGGCCGCCGGGCTGGACGCCGCCCACCGGGCCATCACCGACCTCGGCGGGGCACGGCAGGGCGACAACACGTTGATCGACGCGCTGGTCCCCGCCGCAGAGGCGGCGGCGTCGGCGGCGTCTGGGAAGGACGGTTCCTCCGACTTCGCCGCCGTGCTGGAGACGTGCCACACGGCAGCGGCCGAGGGCGCGGAGAGCACCCGGGAGATGGTCGCGAAGAAGGGCCGCGCCAGCTACGTCGGCGAAGCCTCCCAGGGGGTCGTGGACCCCGGGGCGATCCTGGTCTCCTGGATCTTCGGGGGCTCCGGGAACGTCAGCGACTACACCTGAGCGGTCAGGAACCGAGGGTCGGCAGGTTCGGGAGCTGCAGGCCCGAGGACCCCAGGTTCTGGTCACCGTTGCTGGAGCCGAAGCTGGACCCGAAGTCACTCGAACCGAAGTCCGTGGACCCCAGGTTCGCATCCCCGAAGGTGGAACCCAGGCCCGAGGACCCCAGGTCCACGGAGATGTCCCCGAACGAGGAACCCAACGGCGGGATGTTGATGACCGGCAGTCCGGCGGTGAACTCCACGTAGAGGTCGCGGATCGGGCCCGACACGATTTCCTGGATCTGGACGATGAACGACATGGGTTCCTCCGTGATGGTCAAGGGTCAAGGTGGTTGGGCAGGGCGTCTGAGCCGCTGCTTGCTCCGAAGATAGCCTGTTCTGGGGTCCGACTCAGGGGTGAATCCGCGAAAACCCACGGAAAGATGTCGTAGATCACCTTTCCGGGGGTAGGGGGCGCTGCGGTGCGGGCGCGACGGTGGCGGAGTAGAGTCGTCGTCGAAGAAGTTGTCAGATCAACTACATGGTTGACCTGCGCGCACACCAAGAAGAAGTAAGGACCTACCCCATGAGCCTCTCCACCACCATCCTGCGCGGCGTCAGCGGCGCGTACTTCCTGCAGTCCGGCATCGGCAAGCTCGGCATGCCCGCCGAAGCCGCCAGCGGTCTGCAGCAGTTCGCCGCCACCGGCGTCCCGCAGGTCTCCAGCCTCGAGCCGGGCGTCTTCGGCAAGGTCGTCTCCTGGTCCGAGATCGGCGTCGCGGCGTCCCTGCTGACCCCCGTGGTCTCCAACCGCGTGGCCGGTCTGGCCCTCGGCGCGATCAACGCCGGCTTCCTGTCGATCTACTTCCGCAACGACCAGATGACCCAGAAGGACGGCATCCGCCCGTCCGAGGCCGGCACCGGCCTGTCGAAGGACCTCTTCATCGCCGCCATCGCCGGCGCCCTGATCGCCGCGCCGAAGAAGACCAAGTAGTCTCGTCGGCGTGACTGAGCCCAACACCCGGATCAAGATCCGCCCGGCCGTCGAGTCGGACATCCCCACGATCACCGCCATCTACAACGACGCCGTGCGCACCACCGTCGCGGTGTGGAACGACGAGGTCGTCGACGAGGACAACCGCCTGGCCTGGTTGCGCAGCTACCAGCAGCCCGGCACCCGGGCCATCGTCGCCGAACAGGACGGCGAGGTGCTGGGCTACGCGACCTACGGGGAGTTCCGCCACTACGACGGATTCCGCCACACCGTGGAGAACTCCATCTACGTCGACGGCACGCGCCGTGCCGGAGGAGTGGGCACCGCCCTGCTGCAGGCGCTGGTGGCCGACGCCCGGGAGGCCGGCAAGCACGTGATGGTGGCCGCGATCGAGGGCGGCAACACCGCCTCGCTGAAACTGCACGCCAAGATCGGCTTCCAGGAGTGCGGCACCGTGCGTCAGGTCGGCACCAAGTTCGACCGGTGGCTCGACATGACGCTGATGCAGATCATCCTCTAGCCGCCTTTTCCTGGCCGCCTTTTTCTTAGCCCCGCACCCGCCAGGACGCCGAGGCGTCCCACTCGGCCACGAGCCGGGCGTACGCGCCGTCGGCGGCGGCGAGTTCGGACGGGGTCCCCTGCTCCACGATGCGCCCGTCGTCGAGGACCACCACCCGGTCGGCGACGGCGAGCGTCGCCGGGCGGTGGGTGACGACCACGGTGGTGTAGTCCGGACGTACCGTGCGGATCGACGAGACCACCGCGGCCTCGTTGTGCGCGTCCAGCGCCGAGGTCGCCTCGTCGACGAGCAGGACGTGGGAGGGTTTCGCCAGTGCGCGGGCGATGCCGACGCGCTGGCGTTCACCGCCGGAGAGCCGGTTGCCCAGCTCGCCGACGGGGGTGTCCCACCCGGTGGGGATCTCCTGCAGCACGCCGCGCAACCCGGCGGCGTCGGCCACCCGGTCCAGTGCGGCGTCGCCGAGGTCCGGGTTCACCGCCAGCAGGTTGTCCCTCACCGTGCCCGCACCCAGCGCGGTCTGCTGGAAGACGACGGAGGCGTTGCCGCGCAGGACGGAGGCGTCGGCATCCCGCCCGTCGAGGGTGACGGTGCCCGCGGCCGGCTCCACCAGCCCGGCGAGGGTGCGCAGCAGGGTGGTCTTGCCCGAGCCGGAGCGTCCGACGACCACGGTGACCGTGCCCGGGGTGAGCTCCAGAGACGCCCCGGACAACCCAGTGGTGCCGTCGGGGAAGCGGACGTCGACGTCCGCCACCCCGATGTGCGGCGCGACCGGGGCGGGGTGTGCCGGCACCACGTCCGGGGCGGTGACGACCTCGACGGCCTCGGTGAGGGTGCGGTCCAGGGAGCGCAGGCCGACTGCCAGCCGCGACACCCCGGTGACCTGCTCGACGACACGCAGCATCACGATCACGGTCACGGCGGCGGACACGGCACCCAACGTGCCGGCGTCGAAGGCCAGCCACACGGTGAGCCCGTAGCCGATGAGCACGGCCTGCAGCACCAGGCTGAACAGGATCTCGCCGGGGACCTGCCAGAACAGCAGGCGCAGGCTCCGGCCGCGCGCGTCGACCAGGGCGTCGTCCACCAGGCGGGCACCGGCGGAGACCTGCCGTGCGGTGCGTAGCGACGGCTGGGCACGGGCGTAGTCGGTGAGCCGGTCGTCGAGGTTCTCGTTCGCGGCGGTGAACTCCTCGTCGGCGCGGGTGACCATGCGGCTGGACGCCAGCAGCGCGAGCATCATCAGCACGCCCCCGGCCACGGTGACCAGGGCCGCCGGGACGGTGAAGAACGCCAGGCCCACGCCGAGGGCGAAGGTGAAGACCACCGCGGTGACCAGCGGGCCGACCAGCAGCACCGGCGCGGACGTGACCTCGTTCGCCCCGGTGGCCAGCAGGCTGCGCAGCCGGGCCGCCTTCGCGGTGGTGATCACCGGCGTCGGCCAGGACAGCACCGCGCCGGGGGCATGCCGTTGGATCGAGTGCATCAACGACAGGCCCACGGCCAGTCCCTTGTGGGCGGCGAGGATGTCGATCCCCCACGCGCCGGCGATGAGCGCGACCATGAGCAGCACCCACGGCCAGGCGTCGGCCGGGGCGCCGCCGAAGAGGTCGTCGAGCAGGGGGTAGAGCACGATCACCGCTCCGGCCTGGATGACCGAGGAGGCGACCGTGAACAGGATGAACAGGCGGAGGTCACGGCCGCCGCCGCTGATGGTGCGGATCTTGGTGAGCATCAGTGGGACTCCTCCCCGGTCATGTTGCCGGTCAGGCCGGCGTTCTCGTGGGCGTCCCACAGTCCGGCGTAGGCGCCGCCGTCGGCGATGAGCTGTTCGTGGCGTCCTGCCTCGACCACACGCCCGTGGTCCATGACCACGATCCGGTCGGCGTCGGCGACGGTGTGCAGCCGGTGGGCGATCATCAGCACCGTCTTCCCGGCGAGCAGGCGGTCGAGCGCGGTGAGGATGGCCCACTCGCTGTCCGGGTCGGCCGAGGCGGTGGCCTCGTCGAGCACGATGACGGGGGTGTCGGCGAGCAGGGCGCGGGCGATGCCGATGCGCTGGCGTTCGCCGCCGGAGAGCCGGTCGGAGTCGACCACGGTGTCGTAGCCGTCGGGCAGGGCGGTGACCGTGTCGTGGATGTTCGCCGCACGGGCGGCGGCGACGACCTGCTCGTCGGTGGCGTCCGGGGCGGTGAGGGCGATGTTGTCGCGGATGCTGGTGTGGATCAGCTGCACGTCCTGCAGCAGGATGGTGACCTTGGCGTAGAGCTCGTCCTGCGTCAGGTCGCGTATGTCGGTGCCGTCGATGCTGACCGAGCCGTCCAACGGGTCCCACAGGCGGGCGAGCAGCGCGCCGACCGTGGACTTTCCGGCGCCGGACGGCCCGACGACGGCGGTGACCGTGCCGGGGTCCAGCGCGAGGGAGAAGTCCGTGAGCACGTCGCGGTCAGGGGTGTAGCCGAACCGGACGCGGTCGAGGACCACGTGGCCGGCCGGTGCGCGGCGGTCGGCCGGGCCGGGCAGTTCCGGGGTGGTCAGCGCCAGGTCGAGGCCGGCGCGGCCGTCGAGGGAGACCAGCAGACCGCCGATGCCGCCGGTGATCGCCACGAGCTGGGCGCCGAAGGACGGGCCGAGCACCAGGAACGGGATGGCGTCGGCCACGCTGACCCAGCCGGGCAGCATCAGCAGCCAGGTGGCCACGACCAGCAGGCCGAGCACGGTGGTGGGACGGTTGATCATCACCGCCATGATCTTGGCCGCACCGGTGTCCTTCTGGAGTTTGTCGACGAAGGCGCCGACGCCGCGCAGGGTGCCGGGCAGGTCGACCACGCTGCTGTCCCCGAAGACCTGGGAGACCTCCCGCTGGGCGATGAAGCTCTGCGCCTGGCCGGTGACCGTGGAGATGTTGCGCTGGGCGATCACCACCCGGTCGCGCTCCTTGCGCTGGATGTTGACCATCACCGTGATGAACGCGGCGATCGGCAGCAGCAGCACCAGACCCAGCCGCCAGTCGACGGTGAAGAGGTAGACCAGTGCGGCCAGGGGTGTGACCACCGCGCCGACGAGGTCGGGTACGGCGTGGGTGACGATGTAGTGCATGCCGGCGACGTCGTCGGCCACGAGCTTGCGGACCTCCGAGGACTGCCGGTGGGTGAACCACCCCAGCGGCAGGCGGGCGAGCTTGTCCATGAGTCGTCGACGCAGCGCGGCGGAGTAGGTGGCGTCGTAGAAGTGCATGGCCAGCATCAGCAGCGTGGTGCCGACCGCGGAGACACCCATCACCACCAGGGCGGTGACCCCGGTGGAGAGCATCTGGTCGCGTCCGGCACCGTCGAGGAACTGGCGGCAGAGCTCGGCGAAGAGGATGAACGGAACGATGCCCAGCACCGACAGCAGGGCCTGGACCACCCCGGCGATGATCATCGGGGTGCGCGCCGGGGCGAGCACACCGGCGGACGGTGTGGGTTCAGACTGATCAGGCTGTTCAGCCTGCCCGCTCTCCTCCGTGTGTTCGGCCTCCGCGCGTTCGGCCTCCATCTCCTCCAGGACCCGCGACTTGCCCATCGCGCGTCCGGCGGCCCAGTAGCCCTGGGCGTGCAGCGTGGCCTTGTTCAGGTTGTGTTCGCGCTGCAGGACGGTCCGGGCGTGGCGGGTGGCGGTCACCTCGCCGGTGACCCAGGCGTACCAGCCGTCCCAGTCACCTCCGGCGCCGCCATTGTCAATTGCCTGCGCCAGCGCGCGGCCCTCGGGCAGTTCGTCGACCCACGCGGCGGTGATGTTCGGGCCCTGCGGCAGTGGCGCCTCGGCGTCGCTGGCATGGTGCTTCTCCAGGTAGACCACCACGGGTATGTCGGCGGGCACGGCGGCGGCGATCTGGGTGATCGCCGGGTAGGACGCCAGGTCGCCGAGCAGGAGGTACCCCTGCGGTGCGGGGTCGAGCAGTTCGAAGTCCTGCTCCCCGAACCGGGTGGCGACGAGGGTGTCGCCGGCGGTGCAGTTCTGCGCCCACCAGGACGCCGGGCCCATGGGGTGGTGGATCACGAAGTCCACGGCCAGGGTGCCGGCGACCGGGTCGGCGGCGGCGAAGGTGTAGCCGCGCTGGAACTGCTTCGACCCGCCGTCCGGGTCGGGGAACCAGGCGCGCATCCACGCGGCCGGTGCCTCGCCGTCCGGCGACAGGATCGTGTCGGACCGGAAGTGGACCCGCACCATGGTGCTGGTGCGCCATTCGGTGCCGGTCACGGTCAGGACGTGGTCCTTGGCGCCGAGCCCACGCAGCACGGCCCCCTGGAAACCTCTGCTCACGGTAAAGCCTCCTTCGGGTGAGATGAGGCTTACCGTACCTTACCGGGAGGGGGTACCGGCACCCCTCGCCTTGGTGAGCAGCAGCAGGCCGACGAGCAGCACCACACCGATGCCCAGGATGCCGAAGCGGTCCTCGCCGGTGATGCCGGTGAACAGGGAGAAGGCGGCCGGGGCCATCCAGCTCACGCTGCGTCCGGTGGTGGCGTACAGGCCGAACATCTGGCCTTCGCGTCCCGGCGGGCAGATCCGGGCCAGGTAGGAGCGCGACGCACTCTGCGCGGGGCCGACGAACAGGCACAGCAGCAGCCCGAAGATCCAGAACATCGCCGGGCCGTCCACGAAGAACAGCACGAAGGCGTCCAGCACCAGCAGGATCAGAGACACCATGATCACCGGTTTCGGCCCGACCTTGTCGTCGAGGTAACCACAGGCCAGGGCGCCGATCGCGGAGACCACGTTCGCACCGACTCCGAACAGCAGCACGTCGGCCGGACTGAGCCCGTAGACCGACACCGCGAGCACGGCGCCGAAGGTGAACACGCCGGCCAGCCCGTCGCGGAAGACCGCCGAGGCGATGAGGAACCACACGGCCGAGCGGTCGGTGCGCCACAGTTCGGCGATGTCGCGGAACAGACCGCGGTAGGACTCCGCCACCGAGGAGGTCTGCGCGGTGGGGTCGGGGGTGTTCTCCGGGACCTTGAACATCACCGGGATCGCCGAGGCCAGGAACCACACGGCGGCGATGACGGCGACGACGCGCACGTTCCAGCCGTCCTCGACCGGGACGTTGAACAGGCCACGGGTGTCGCCGTCGCCGGCGATGAAGCCGAGGTAGCAGAACAGCAGCAGGACGATGCCGCCGAAGTAGCCCATCGACCAGCCGAAGCCGGACACCCGGCCCACGTTGGCGCGGGTGGAGACCTGCGAGAGCATGGCGAAGTAGCTGACCTCGGCGAACTCGAAGGTCACGGAGGCCACGGACATGATCACGATGCCGGCCCAGAAGTAGCCGGGGGCGTCGTCGCCGATGCCGACCAGGCTGAACATCAGGCCCACGGTGACAAGCGTCCACACGGTCACGGAGCGGCGCCGGGTGCCGCGGGCGTCGGCGCGGCGTCCCATCACCGGGGCGACCAGGGCGATCGTGACCCCGCCGACGGCCATCGCCCAGCCGTACCAGGTCGCCGGGCTGGTGCCGTCGCCGAACCCGCCCTCGATGGAGCCGCCGACGGAGTCGGTGAGGTAGACGGAGAAGATGAAGGTCACGAGCACGGCGTTGAAGGCCGCCGACCCCCAGTCCCAGAACGCCCAGGCGAGGGTGGGGCCGCGGTAGATCCCGGTGAGCGCGGCGGTGTCGGTCGCGGTGTCGGTCGCGGTGTCGTGCGCGGTGTCGGGGCCGTGGCCGTCGTCGGGTGTCGTGGTCGCCATGCCAACAGACTATTGCCCAGGTGAACATACCGGGGACGCGGGTGTGGCGGGGTACTCTGTCTGTCGATGAATACACGCAGTCGCAGCACCGCCGCCGGGGCGTACGGGGCCCTGGCCGAGCACGTCTCGGCCACCGTGATCGGACGCTACTCCACGTCCTTCTCGCTGGCCACGCGGTTGCTGCCGGCCGGGGTGCGCGACGACATCCGCAACCTCTACGCCGTGGTGCGCATCGCCGACGAGATCGTGGACGGGGCCGCCGGCGTCGCCGGGGCTGCCGGGGGTACAGAAGGCACAGAGCGCACAGACGTGCGCGGCGTGCTCGACGACTACGAGGACCGCGTGCTCGCCGCGCCGGGCCGGGGGTTCCACACCGACCTGGTGCTGCACGCCTGGGCGTGCACCGCACGGCGCTGCGGGATCGACCCCGAGCACATGCGGGCCTTCTTCTCCTCGATGCGCAGCGACCTGGAGCAGGTGGTGCACGACCGTGACAGCCTGGCCCGCTACATCCACGGTTCCGCCGAGGTCATCGGCCTGATGTGCCTCGACATCTTCCTCGCCCACGCCGGGCCGGTGAGCGGGCGGCAGCGCGCCTGGCTGGAGGACGGTGCCGCCGCGCTCGGCGCGTCCTTCCAGAAGGTCAACTTCCTGCGTGACCTCGCCGACGACCGGGACGTCCTCGGGCGGCTGTACCTGCCGGAACTGCAGGACGGCCCGCTGACCGTCGCGGTGCGCGACCGCATCCTCGACGAGGTGGACGCCGGGATCGCCGAGGGGCGTCTCCGCATCCCCGCCCTGCCGTCGGGCTGCCGCGCCGGGGTGGCGTCCGCCGCCGCGCTCTACGCGGAGCTGTCCGCACGCCTGCGTCGTTCCACCCCGGAGCAGATCGTGGGTACCCGCGTGCGCGTGCCCGCCCCGGTGAAGGCCTCGCTCACCGCCCGCGCTCTCGCCGGGTCCGTCGCCGGGTCCGTCGCCGGCTCGGTCGCCGGCTCGGTGACGGGGGCACGTCGGTGAGCGCGCAACGCGCCGTCGTCGTCGGCGCCGGGGTCGCAGGTCTGGCCACCGCCGGGCTGCTGGCACGTCAGGGCTACCAGGTCACCGTGCTGGAACGCGGAGACACCGTCGGCGGGCGCGCCGGCTCGCTCAGCGTCGACGAGGCGCCGGGGTTCCGGTGGGACACCGGCCCGAGCTGGTACCTCATGCCGGAGGCCTTCGACCGGTTCTTCCACCTGATGGGCACCTCCACCGACGAGCAGCTCGACCTCACCGACCTCACCCCCGGCTACCGCCTGCTTCCGGAGGGCCTGGACCCGGTCGACGTACCGGTGGGGGAGGACGCCGTGGCAGCGCTCTTCGAGTCACTGGAGCCCGGTGCCGGTGAGACGGTGCGCGACTACCTGCACGAGGCGGGGGACACCTACCGCATCGCCGTGGAGCGTTTCCTCTACACCGACTTCTCCTCCCCGGCCCCGTTCCTCGCACCGGGTGTGCTGCGCCGGGCGGGGCGTCTGGCACGGTTGCTGACCGGCACGCTGGAGTCGCTGGTGGACGGACGTTTCGCCGACCGCAGGCTGCGCCAGATCCTGTCGTACCCGGCGGTGTTCCTGTCCTCACGTCCGTCACAGACCCCGGCGCTGTACCAGTTGATGAGCTACACCGACCTGGTGCAGGGTGTGAGGTACCCGGTCGGCGGGTTCACCAGCGTGGTCGGGGCGCTGCACCGGCTGGCCGTGGAACACGGCGCGCAGGTCCGCACAGGCGTGGACGTGACGGCGATCGTCACCGACACCGACCGGGCGAACCCGCTGCGTACGGTGCCCGGGCTCGGACGCCTCGGCGCGGCGGTGTCCTCGGCGCGGGCGCGTGGTGTCACGGTCGCCGGCGGGGAGTTCATCCCCGCCGACGTGGTCGTCAGCGCCGCCGACCTGCACCACACCGAGAACGTCCTGCTGCCGCCGGGGTTGCGCACCTACCCGGAGCCGCGGTGGCGGCGGGCGGACCCGGGGGTCGGTGCGGTGGTGGTGATGCTCGGGGTGCGCGGGGCGCTGCCGGAGCTGGCGCACCACACGCTGATCTTCAGCGAGGACTGGACGCCGGACTTCGCCGCCGTCTTCGACGGGGCTGGTACCGGCAAACCCGACTTCTCGCGCTCGGTGTACGTCTCACGTCCCTCGGCGACGGACCCGGACGTGGCGCCGGAGGGCCACGAGAACCTGTTCATCCTGGTCCCGGTGGCCTGCGACCCGACGATGGACGCCGCCACCGTGGAGGCGGTCGCCGATGCGACGGTGCGTCTCGTCGCCGAGCGCGCCGGCGTCCCGGACCTCGCCGAGCGGGTGGTGGTGCGCCGGACGTTGGGGCCGGCGGACTTCGCCACGCGCTACAACTCCTGGCGCGGCTGGGCGTTGGGTCTGGCGCACACGCTGGCGCAGTCGGCGTTCATGCGCGGCACGAACCGGTCACGGGCGGTGGGGAACCTGTACTACGCCGGCTCCACCACGACACCCGGGGTGGGGGTTCCGATGTGCCTGATCAGCGCGGAGAACGCCGTGCGGCGTCTCACGCGGGACTCGAAGGCGAAACCCCGCCCAACTAGAAGCGGTGCAGCATCACGTGGCACCGGCCGCTGGGGTCGAGACCACCGTTGACCTCGCTGTCCACGTAGCCGAGCTTGGCGTACACGTGGCGCGCGCGGTCGTTGCCGAGGTCCACGGCCAGGGAGACGCCGGGGTAGCCGGCCTGACGCGCGACGCGCAGCAGCTCGGCCATCAGTGCGGTACCGCGACCGTGACCGGAGTACTCCGGGCGCACCGCGATGGCGACCTCGGGGAACTCGTCGGCCACGTAGCCGGCACCCGGGTCGTCGGCGGTGAAGGTGCGCAACCACGCGCCGCCCACCGGCGTCCCCGCGTCTGGACCGGTGTCCGTCTCGAGAATCACCCCGCCCTGTTCCGGGGTCCAGCCGTCGACGTAGGCCTCGATCTCAGCCTCGATGCCGTCGCTGACGGGCTGGCTCTCGTCACCCCACTGGTCGGTGAGGATGTAGAGGGCCCGCAGGAACTCCCGGTCGGCCTCGACGGCCGGACGGTAGCGCAGAGCAGTGGTGTCGTTCATCAGTAGATGAAGACCTCGTCGCCCGGGTTCAGGGCGTCGAAGTAGGTGATCGCGTCCTGGGTGTTCAGACGCACGCAGCCGGCGGACAGGGCGTCCAGCGTGCCCTGGTGGAAGGCGTGGCCGTTGTTGGTGAAGTACACGGCGTAGGGCATCGGCGCGTTGTTGAACTCACGGCTGATCTCGTCCTTCACCTTGTACTGCACGGTGAAGTTGCCGCGCGGGGTGTCCTGCCCGGCCTTGCCGGGGGACATGCTGACCGGCCCGTAGGACGTGTCGCCGTCCCGCTGCAGCCAGGTGCGCTTGCCGTCGATGTCCACGCACACGCGGGCGGACGCCGGGCAGGGCGTGTTGTCGGTGCTGGCGGCACGCTGCTCGGCGGCGGCGCGGGCCTCGCGCTCGGCGGCGGCGGCAGCGGCGGCGCGGTCCGCGGCGTCCTGCTCGTCCTGACGGTCCTGGACCGCACCCGGGGCGACGAGGTCGGCCAGGTCACGCACGCCCTGCTCGTAGGCGTCGCGGAACTGCTCGGGGACCTTGCCGGCCTGCAGCAGGGCGGCGTCGTGCGCGTCGAGGACGCCGTCGCGGACCATGTCGTTGATCTCGTCCGGCCCGGGCAGCTCGATGTCACCGACCGACGGCAGGTTGGCGGCGCTCGGCGCGGCGACGGCGGGGGCGATGCCCGCGCCGCCGATGCCGATCGCGGCGACGGTGGCGACGCCCAGGGCGGCCACGCGACGACGGAAGGTCCGGGCGGTGCCCGTGGGGCGGGTGTGGTGTGCTGGCTCTCTCCGAATGTTCACGGGCGCTATCCTATCCCCTGGCAACGTAGGTGGGCCACTTTTGCCTGGGTGTGTGTTGGGGCGCGTGCCCGTCCGCGTTCACCGAACGGTTACGGGAGTCGCTAGGGAAGTCACAGGTATTCTGGATGTGCCGAGCATGAAAAATCCGGGAAGCCGGTCCAGACTAGGGAGATATGAACGTGCCTGTGTCGAACAATTCCAGCAACACCAGCGGTGGCGCCCACAGTGCCCACAGCGCTCACGGTGCCCACAGCGCCCACAGTGCCCAGCCGGTGAAGGTCCTCGTCGTCGACGACGAGGCGAACATCGCCGACCTGATCAAGGCGAGGCTGGAGTTCCAGGACTTCGAGGTCCGCACCGCCGCCGACGGGGCCACCGCCCGCGAGATCGCCAAGACCTTCCGTCCGGACGCCTTCATCCTCGACGTCATGATGCCGGGGATGGACGGCTTCACCCTGCTCAACAAGTTGCGCGAGGACGGCCACGAGGCCCCCGTGCTCTTCCTCACCGCCAAGGACGGGGTGGACGACCGCATCCACGGACTGACCATCGGTGCCGACGACTACGTCACCAAGCCCTTCGCCCTGGAGGAGGTCATCACCCGCCTGCGGGTCATCCTGCGCCGGGTGCAGCCCGCCGAGGAGGACGACCCCTCGCTGATCAGCTACGCCGACATCACCCTCAACGACGACATGCACGAGGTCACCAAGGCGGGCAAGGTGGTCGACCTGTCGCCCACCGAGTTCAAGCTGCTGCGCTACCTGCTGGTGAACTCCGAGGTCGTGGTGCCGAAGTCGCGGATCCTCGACGCGGTGTGGGAGTACGACTTCGGCGGCGACGGCAACGTGGTGGAGTCCTACGTCTCCTACCTGCGCCGCAAGATCGACACGAAGGACCCCCGCCTGATCCACACCGTGCGCGGTGTGGGCTACGTGCTGCGGCTGCCGCGTAGCTGATGGCGGTGACGGACAGGATCGCCGGGCGTGCCCGGCGTGCGGGACGCACCTACCCCGGTGTCTTTCTGTCCCACTACCCCCTGAGGTTCTCCCTGGTCCTGGTGATCACGGTGCTCACCGCCCTGGGGCTGGCGGTGTCCGGCACGGTGGTGACCGGGATGATGCAGCGCTTCCTCACCGAGCGCGTCGACGAACAGCTGCAGGACAGCGCCGCGTGGGCGGCGAGCATCACCGAGTCGCCGTGCCAGGAGACCTACCAGTCCCACGACCAGCTGGTGATGCAGCGCCCCCCGTCGAAGATGTACTGGGGGCTGCCGGGTGACGCCTGTCAGACCACCGGCCCGAACAGCGTCAACGACTCACTGCCGGACGTCTCGTCGATCACCGAGTCGACGCGTCCGGTGACGGTGCCGGCGGCGGACAACTCCGCCTCCCAGGCGCCGTGGCGCGCCGCGGCGGTGACGAACGAGGACGGCGGGGTGACCGTCTTCGCCCTGCCGATGGACGGCGAGTCGAAGATCATGGACGGGATGACGACGATGCTGATCGTCATCAGCCTGCTGATCCTGGCATCCGTGACCGCCGCCAGCCTCTTCCTGGTCAGACGCGCCCTGCAGCCGCTCTACCAGGTGGAGCAGACCGCCGGACGCATCGCGCGCGGCCACCTCGACCAGCGTGTGCCCAACTGGTCGCCGAAGACCGAGGTCGGCCGGCTGTCGGTGGCGCTCAACCGGATGCTCGCGCAGATCCAGGGGGCGTTCATCGCGGTGAACGACTCCGAACGCCAGGCCCGTGAGGCCGAGTCGTCGATGCGCCGGTTCATCGGGGACGCCTCCCACGAGCTGCGTACCCCGCTGACCAGCGTGCGCGGCTACGCCGACCTCTACCGCTCGGGTGCGACGAACGACCCGGACATGGTCATCGACCGTATCTCCGCGGAGGCCGGTCGGATGAGCCTGCTGGTCGAGGACCTGCTGACGCTGGTGCGTATGGACGAGGGACGTCCCATGCGTGAGGACCCGGTGGACATGCTGGAGATCTGCCTGTTGGCCGCGGAGAACGCGCGCGTGGGATTCCCGGGACGCACCGTGAGCGTGCGCAACGAGGCACGCTCGGTGCCGGTGACGCTGGGCGACAGCGCCCGGCTGCACCAGGTCGTGGGCAACCTGGTGACCAACGCGATGCGCCACGCCGGGGACGACGCCTCGGTCGTGATGCGGCTGAGCCGTCCGGACGACGACCACCTGTCCGTGGAGGTCATCGACGACGGTGAGGGCATCGCCGCCGAGGACGTCCCGCACCTGTTCGAGCGTTTCTACCGTGCCGACGTGTCGCGTTCCCGCCAGTCCGGCGGATCGGGCCTGGGCCTGTCGATCGTGAAGCGTTTGATCGAGCGGCACAACGGCACGATCACCGTGGAGAGCGAGCTGGGCGAGGGGACGACGTTCCGTATCCTGCTGCCGGTGTGGCGCGACGACGGCGACGACGGTGAGGACGACGACGACCTTGAGGACCTTGAGGACGCCGAAGACATCTCGGAGGAAGAACCGGACCAGGAGCCGGGCGGGGCTTCGGGCCGCGACACCTGGGGCGGCTGACACCGGTCGGCCTAAGCGCCGGGAGCCCCGGGTGGAGCGTCCAGTGCCTCGACGACGAGCGTGCCGACGATGCGGTGGTGGGGGATCACCGCGTGACTGACCCGGGCGTCCGGGAACCGGTCCTGCACGGTGACGAACCGCAGCGGGCCGCGGTGGGCGTCCAACCCGGTCAGCGGGTCGTGTGAGCCCAGCGCGAGGGCCCGGTCGCGCGGGACGATCCGGTCGCCACGGGTGATGACCTGGGTGACCGGCACCGTGGAGCCCACGGTGTGCGCCAGCACCTCGCGCAGCACCGGGGAGCCGGCGAGCTGGTCGGCCAACGCCGGGGAGAACGCCCGGTCCAGGCGGTGCAGGACGCGGTGCTCGGGCGGGCGGAACCACGGGCGCGCCACCCCGCGGAAGTCCGCCGCCAACCCCACGACGTGACGCACCGCGTCGGCGTCGAGCCTGCCGGAGGAGGCCAGCGCCAGCAGCCCGCCCTGGGAGTGCCCGACGAGGTCGACGGGACCGTGGGTCTCGACGATATGGGACACCTGTGCGGTGACCTCCTCGAGGGAGTCGTGTAGACCGCCGGTCCCGCGGTGACCGTAGGACACCGACAGCACCGGGCGTCCCGACTCCCGGAGGGCCGGGACGATGCGCTCGAAGTTCCCCCGGCTGCCGGCGGTGCCGTGCACGAGGACGACAGGACGCAGGGCGGTACTGCCGGTGCCGCCGGTGCCGGCGGTGCCGGCAGTGACGTCCGCGCCGGCCGGAGCGTCCGGAGTGTCCTTCCAGGGGTCGACCGCCTGCGGCAGGCGGTCGAGCAGGCGGCACAGCAGCGGGGGACGTGGTGCGGGCATCCCCCTACTCTGCCACCGGGACGGACGACATGGCGGACGGGGCGTGCGCCCCCGTCAGCTACCGCCGCCGGACCGGGGAGCGGTCCCGGGATGTGACCGCGCCGATGATCGAGCCGGTGATCCAGGCCAGCAGCGGTCCGACCACCGCAGTCAGGCCAAGGGCCAGCCACTGGGAGGAGGTCAGGAAACCGGTGTAGAACTCGGAGTGGCCCAGCACCTCGCGCACCGACTGACTGACCCGGGGGAGGACACCGACGACGACTCCGAACACGGTGCCGGGCAGGGCGATGAACAGGGCCTGTGTGGCGGAGAACCTGCGCAGCAGTCCCGGGCCGGCGCCGATCGCCGTGATGGTCGACATGTCACGCCGTGACTCCGTCGCCGCCAGCATCACCACCAGCAGCACCGTGCCCAGGGTGAGCAACCAGCTCAAGGCGACGGGAATGGTGACCCACATCGCCTGTTCTCCGTCTACTGCAGGCGTGTCAACGGTGACGTTGGGGGAGTTCGTCGGCCAGACTCCCATGGTCGTGCCGGCGGCCGCGAGGAGGGACGGCCGGGAATCGAGGAGGAAGACCTCGCCCTGGTACCGCTGTTCGAGGCTCAATGACTCGGCGGTGTCCGGGCTCAGCGCCACCTGGTCGGCTCCGGTGCCACCCGTGAGACCGGGGATGACGACAGCCGGAATCCGCAGCGTGTCATCCGGGGGTCCAGGGTCCTCGTCGGAGTAGCCGGGTGTGTAGCCGTAGTACGGGTCGTACTCGCGCAGGTCGAGGGGGAGCTCATCTCCCTCGAGAAGCTCCGGGTTCGAGACCACGGCCTTACCCTCGGCGAGGGCGTCGACCGCGGCGCTGACGTCATGGTCCTCGACGCCGGAGAAGGTGGAGTACAGGTTCCCGTCGGTGGCCCGGATGTCCGCCCAGTCGTAGAGCGGGTAGAAGCCGCCCGATTTTCTCCTGTCGTCGAAGCTCAGACTCACGCTGAAGGTGCGGCCGTCGACGGTACGGGACCCGATGTCCGCGAGCGGGTGGTGGGACAGCGCGCCCAGGCGTTCCCCGGCCTGGTCGATCTCGGTGGTGTAGAGCGACTCGTTTCCGCCCTGGTACGTCGACATCACCGCCACGTTGTCGCGGTAGTGCGTCTGGACCTGCGTGTTGTAGGACAACGTGAGCGCGGTGGCGGCGAGGAACGTCGTGCCCGCGATGGCGGCGATGGCCGGCACCGTCCGGTGGTTGTTGCGCAGACTGTCGCGCACCGCCAGCCGACCTGCGGTGGGCAGGATGTTCCCGAGCCGGGACAGCAACCACACGCTCAAACCACTGCTGAGCACGACACCGATGCCCGCGACTGCGATACCGAGCGGGACGAGGTTGTCGGAGGCTGCGATCAGGAACACTCCAGGGATCAGGAACAGCGGGCCGATGAGCATCCGCAGCCGGAAGCCTGACATGCGCTGGCTCCCACCGTCGGCCAGGGCCTGCACGGGGTCCTCCTTCCCCGCGCGGATGGCGGGAACCAGTGCCGACGTCACCCCGCAGACCAGGGCGACGACCGCGGTGAGCGCGGCAGCGACCCAGGACCAGTAGAACCCTCCCGTGCCGTAGAGGGATATCAGTGCGGCGCCGACTCCCACGGACATGGCGAGGCCCAGGACCGTGCCGATCAGCCCGACGATGATGCCCTGGGCCAGCATCGTCAGCCGTAGGTCGCGGGGAGAGGCACCGGTGGCGCTCAACAGGCCCATCGCGCGGCGTTGACGTCGCGCGGAGACGGCGAACACGGGGGTGACCACCGCAGAGACCAGCAGGATCCCGAGAGCGAGGAATCCGAGGAACGTCGCTGCCGTGGCGCCGTCGAGGTAACTCGATCCGTGGCTCGCCTGGTTGTCGACGCTCGGCAGGGAGGGGAGCTCCGCGGCGGAGGACATGACCGCGTCCTCGATCTCGTCGGCGCGCTCAGAGTCGTGCGGCATGTACCAGGTCACGTTCATCGCGGACCGGTTGACCGGGACGTCGTCGGCGTTGACGACGGACCCCTGGTGGTCGGCACCGAGGACGACCGTCAGCTCGGCGCCGTCCACGGTGACGGTGTCACCGTCCTCGGCGTCCAGCAGGAAGGCGGCCTGATTGTTGAGGTGTACGGTGCCGGAATCGACCTCGGGGCCGGTGCCGTCCGCAGAGGGGAGCACGGTGACGGCCGTGAGGTCGACCGTCCTGTCCCCCTTGCTGAACTCGGAGTCCTGGAAGATTCCGGCGGACAGTGAGTCCGTGAGGTCGCCGATGGCGCCGCGGAGCTCCCCGCCCTGGGCGTCCACGGTCTCCATGGTCGTGTCCTGCGCCTCCTCCCTCTCGAACTGCAGTGAACTGGCGCTGCTGATCGGGGAGTTCTGGTAATCACGGTCGTAGCCGAGCGCCATCGAGGCGAACCCGACGATCAGGGACACCGGAAGGGCGAACAGCAGGACGGCGACGACGGTGCGCACCTTGTGGGAGGCGAGGTCGCGCCGGGCGAGGCGGAAGGCCACGCCGGCCCGGGCGGTGGGGGAGGATCTGGTGGTGGAGTTGTTCATGGCAATCACTCCACGATCCGGCCGTCGCGCAGGTGCACGGTACGGTCCGCCCAGGCGGCGAAGCGGGGCTCGTGGGTGACGAGCAGGCCGGCGGCGCCGTCATTCACCCGGTCGCGCAGCAGCGACATCACCGACTCCGCGGTGACCGAGTCCAACGCACCGGTGGGCTCGTCGGCGAGGAAGAGGTGACGGTCGCCGATCAGCGCGCGGGCCACGGCCACGCGCTGCTGCTGGCCACCGGAGATCTCGGACGGGAACCGGTCGGCGGTCTGGGCGAGGTTGATCTCCTCCAACGCCGCGACGGCGGCGGCGCGGGCGTCCTTCCGCTTCGTCCCGTTGAGTTCCAGGGGAAGGGAGACGTTCTCCGCCACGGTGAGGGTGGGGATCAGGTTGTAGTCCTGGAAGACGTAGCCCACGTGGGTGCGGCGGACCTCGGCGCGGGCCTGCGGCGAGAGGTGGGAGACGTCCACCCCGGCGACGAGGACGCGTCCGTCGCTGACGGTGTCCAGCGTGCCGGCCACGTTGAGCAGCGTGGACTTGCCGGAACCGGACGGGCCCATCACGGCGACGAGTTCGCCGGGTTCGATGGTCAGGCTGACCTTGTCGAGTGCGGTGACGGTGGTGGGGCCGTCCTGGTGGAACCTGCTGACCTGGTCGAGGTACAGGGCGGCGGCGTTGGTCGTCGCGTCCTGCGACCGGTTGCCGGAGAGGCGCCGGGGGGACAGGGGTGAGGTGTCGTTGGGGCGTGTCATGGCGTCAGTTCTCCTCGGTAGTGGTGGCGGGCGGCAGTGACTCGACCTGGTCGAGCCAGCGGATCTGGGACTCCATGTCGAAGATCCGGCGCTCCAGCTGCAGCCGGTCGGCCGCGGTGGACGGTGGGACCTCCGCCTTGCTCCTCGTGAGCGTGCGGAGTTCGTCGAGGACGGCGAGACGTTGGTTGTGCAGGACGGAGGCGAAGTCCATGCCGTCCGGCAGGCGGCCGGTGGCGGACGCCGCCATCGCGGTCTTGATCACCAGGTCGTCGCGGTCGTTGGGTGGCGGCAGGATGGGGGAGTGCCACCAGGTGGTCAGCTCGGCGCGGCCGGTGTCGGTGACCGCGTAGACCTCGGTGTGCCGTCCGGACTCGCCGGTGTCGGACCCGGTGGGTTCGACGAGGCCGTCGCGGGTGAGGCGTTGGATCGTCTGGTAGACCTGTCCGACATTGACTGGCCAGGTGGCGCGCGTTCGGTCCTCGAAGTCGGACTTCAGCCGCCCGACGCTGCGGGGTTGCTCGGCCAGCAGGCTGAGCAGGGCGAACTTGATGGACATGATGCGTGTTCCCTTGCTGGAATCGGGGTGCTTACTCGGTAAGTTCCATTGAGGTTACCGGGTAAGTTACCGAGTAAGCAAGGGGGCGGGCACCGCCGGTCCACGGCGAGTGCGTTCCCCTGTGCCCCCCGCGCGACCTCAGTCGCGCAGCCCCTCCTCCAGGATCTTCACCACCAGCTCCTGGACCTCCGGGTGCGCGGGCATCTCGTCGTGGCGCACCCGGCTGACCCCCTGGTCCTGCAGGAACGCATTCCACACCCGTGCCGGACCGCCGGGGCCGTCACCCGAGTCCGGCTCCAGGAACGCGGTCTCGTAGGGGACCACGGTGGTGTCGTTGCGGGTGGCCAGGCACGAGTACCGGATCCCCGGGCGGGTCTCCGGCGCGGTCGTCATCGTGTCGATCAGCGGGGAACCCACCACCTGCTGCAGCCCCGCCGGCCCCATCATCTTGCTGATCACCGCCTCTGCCACACGCACGGTCGTCTCGCTGGCGGTGATCACCGAGGCCATCAGTCCGCGGACCGTGGTGCCGTGGTGCGGGGAGGAGAGCGTGACCAGGTGGTGGACCCGGTCGGCGCCACCCATCTCGTTGATCCAGTAGCGGGCGAGCAGCCCGCCCTGGGAGTGACCGACGATGTCGATCTTCTCCGCCCCGGTGGCGGCGAAGACCTGGTCGATGTAGGCGGCGATGTCCTTCGCCGAGGTGATCACGTCCTGCGTGCCGTGCACGCCGTAGTCCGGCGCGAACACCACCCACCCCTTGTCACGCAGCGAGACCACGAGGTTCTGCCACGCGTTCTTCGACGAGATCGTGCCGTGCAGCAGCACCACCGGGTACGGGTGCTCCTCGGTGGGGCGGGCGTGCCAGAGGTCGTCGACGAAACCCACCGTGTACTGGCGCGCGCCGATCGGCAGGGTGGTCGACCCGCCGGGCAGCTGCGGGGTGCGTGGCAGCAGCCGGGAGGGGAACTCCAGGGTGTTGCGCACCCCGTCGGTGAACTGGGAGAGCTGGTTGAGCAACGTCTTTCCCGGCGCCTCGAGGAACTGGCTCTGCTGCGCCTGCTGGGCCTCGTCCTCGGCCTCGGCGATCGCCTTGGCGATGGCCTCGATCTCGTCCTCCATCAGCCCGCGCTGACGTCCGAACCGGTGGTGACGCCGCGTGCCCGCAGTCCCGCACGGATCTTCTCCGCCGCCTCGTCCATCTTGTCGGCGTCGGTGTCGCCCATGCCCAGGGCGTTGGACAGGTCGTAGCCGGACATGTCGGAGGCCGGGAACACGTGGATGTGGGCGTGGGGCACCTCGAAGCCGGCGATGAGGTAGCCGGCGCGCGGCGCGTCGAAGGTGTCCACGATCGCCGCACCCACGTGCTGGGCGACCTCGTTGAGGTGGGCCCACAGCCCGGGCTCCAGGTCGGTCCACCGGTCGACCTCCTCCACCGGCACGACCAGGGTGTGGCCGTAGGCCACGGGCTCGATGGTGAGGAACGCCGCCACGGTCTCGTCACGGTAGACGAACCGGCCGGGGAGGTCGCCGGAGATGATGCTGCTGAATACGGAAGCCATGGCGTCGATCGTAGCGGCTAAACTGGTCAGCCATGCGCACACTCGTCATCGGCAACGGAGCCCGCGAACACGCCCTGGCCTATTCACTGTCCACCGACCCCGAGGTCAGCGAGGTGCACGTCGCACCCGGTAACCCCGGCCTCGCCGGGGTCGCCACGCTGCACCCCGGCCTCAAGGCCGACGACGGGGAGGCCGTCGTCTCCCTCGCCCGGGAGCTCGCCGCGGACCTGGTCGTCGTCGGCCCGGAGATCCCCCTGGTCGCCGGCGTCGGAGACGCCCTGCGTGAGGCCGGTTTCCCGGTCTTCGGCCCCTCGGCCGCCGCCGCCCGTATCGAGGGCTCGAAGGCGTTCGCCAAGGAGATCATGGCGTCCGCCGGCGTGAAGACCGCCCACGCGGAGTCCGTCCTGCCGGGCGCCTCGTCCGACGAGATCGCCGCGGCCGTCGACCGTTTCGGCCCGACGTGGGTCGTGAAGGACGACGGGCTGGCCGGCGGCAAGGGTGTCGTGGTCACCCCCGATCGGGAGGAGGCGCTCGAGCACGTGCGCCACGTCCACGCCGCCGGCAACCCGGTGCTGCTGGAGAGTTTCCTCGACGGGCCGGAGGTGTCGCTGTTCTGTCTGGTGGACGGGGAGACCGTGGTCCCGCTGCTGCCCGCGCAGGACCACAAGCGCGTCGGCGACGACGACGAAGGTCCGAACACCGGCGGCATGGGCGCCTACACACCGCTGCCGTGGCTGCCGCAGGACGGTGTGCAGACCATCGTCGACGAGGTCGTCGCCCCCGTCGCCGCGCAGATGGTGAAGGAGGGCTGCCCGTTCTCCGGCCTGCTCTACGCCGGCCTGGCCTGGGGGGCCGACGGCCCCGCCGTGGTCGAGTTCAACTGCCGCTTCGGCGACCCGGAGACCCAGGCCGTCCTCGACCTGCTGACCACCCCACTCGGCGGCGTGCTCAATGCGGTCGCCACCGGCACCCTCGCCGAGCTGCCCGCCCTGCAGTGGAAGGACGGCTACGCGGTCACCGTCGTGCTCGCCGCGGAGAACTACCCGGGCACCCCGGTCACCGGGGTGGAGATCTCCGGTGCCGCCGCGGGCGACGAGGCGCGCGGCATCCGCGCCGCCGGTGTCGCCGCAGGGCAGGACGGGACGTTGGTCTCCGCCGGTGGCCGCGTCCTGAACGTCATCGGCACCGGTGCGACGCTGGAAGACGCCCGCGCCGCCGCCTACGCCGAACTGGACAAGGTCTCGCTGCCCGGCGGGCACTTCCGCACCGACATCGGCCTCGCCGCGGTCGAGGGGCGCATCGCGGTGCCGGGGCGGTAGCCGGGGCAGTAACCGGGCACTGATCTGTGAGGGACGAGCGGATAGTCTGGACGGATGATCAACAGAACTCTCCGCCGCACCTGCGCGGCCGTCACCACGGCAGGTCTGCTGTTCGGTGCGTCCGCGTGCTCGTCCGACAGTGAGTCCGACTCCGGTGACGCCACGTCGGGCGACCCGGCGGACATGATGCTCACCGACTCCGACACCCCCGCCGGCTGGGAGTGGAGCGACGCGGCCGAGGTCTTCGAGGACGGCAACGACGACGACATGTCCGAACTGCTGGACGCCGCCAACGCCGTGGTCACCGACCCCGAGCAGTGCGCGTCCATCGCCCCGTCCGTGGTCTCGATGCTCGCTCAGCTCTACGACAACCCCGACACCACGGCCGCGGCCGGGTTCCTCCCGCAGGCGGACTCGGACCCCGGTGTGGTCAACGCGATGGTCTCCACCGACCCGGAGAACACCGGGATGGCGTTGCCGGACGACCTGTCGGAGTGCGAGTCCTTCACACAGCGTTCGGAGCTGGAACCGGAGCGCCCGACGGTGAACTTCCGGGCGGACGCCACCGACGCCGAGATCCTCGGCGCCGAGAACGTCCACGTCATCACCGTGGTCAACGACGCGGACTCGGAGCAGGGCGACAACCCGCTCTCGGTGGTCGTCGGCACCGTCGACGGGGTGGCCTTTCGCGTCGACGCCAGCGGCATCGACGAACCCCAGATCCTCATGGACCTCGCCGACCGCCAGGTCGACCGGATCCGCGGCACCGACCCGGACGCGCGGTGACCGATGCCTGAAGGTCATGTGATCCACCGGCTCGCCGACGAACTCACCACCCGCTTCGCCGGACGGCCCGTCAACGTCTCCTCCCCGCAGGGACGGTTCGCCACCGAGGCCGCCGCGCTCGACGGCCGTCTCTTCGCCGGCGCCGAGGCATGGGGGAAGCACCTCTTCCTGCACTTCGGCGACCCCTCCGCGCCGGACGCCCGGATCATCCACATCCACCTCGGCCTGATCGGGACCTTCACCCTGGAACCCTTCGCCGCACCCCGCGGCCAGGTGCGCCTGCGTATCGACGACGGGGACGTCGCCGCCGACCTGCGTGGCCCGCAGCGGTGCGTCGTCGTCGGACCGGCGGAGGAGGACGCCGCGCTGGCGAAGCTCGGCGTCGACCCGTTGCGTCCCGTCGACGGGACGACGCCGGACGCCGTCCTGAACGAGGAGAAGCGCCAGCGCGCGTTCGCGCGCACGCGGCGCTCCTCGAAACCGATCGGCGCGCTGCTGATGGACCAGTCGATGTACGCCGGGGTGGGCAGCATCTACCGCACCGAGGCGTTGTTCCGCGCCGGCATCGACCCCACGCTGCCGGGGTCGTCGCTGACCGGGGGCGAGCTCTCGGACATCTGGGACGACATGGTCGTGCTCATGGACTACGGCCTCGAACACGGCCGGATCGACACGGTGCGTGACGAGCACACCCCGGAGGCGATGGGGCGCGAGCCGCGCAAGGACGACCACGGCGGCGAGGTGTACGTCTACCGTCGCGCCGGCCTGCCGTGCCTGGTGTGCGGCACGCCGGTGGAGCTGGGGGAGATGGCCGCGCGCAAGATCTACTGGTGCCCGGTATGCCAGGCGGGGCGTTGACGGGTCCGATTGAGCTGGATTACTCGCCGTCGACGTCGAAGATGTCGGCGACGTCGGTGAGGATGTGGTCGGCGCCGATCGGACTGACCGAGGTCATCCAGGTCCCCTCGTCGACGTCGACCTTGCGTCCGGCGAAGGCCTTCCAGGTGGCGGTGTCGAGGACGGCATCCGAGATCGCCGCCCATTCGGCGGCCTTCGCGGTGCCCTCCTCGGGTACCGCGACAAGAAGGAGGTCGGCCTCGGCCTGGTCCAGGTTCTCCCGCGAGACCACGTACATCCCGTAGTCCTGACCGGGGTAGCCGGACTCCTGGTTGGCAGGACGGGGCAGGTCGACCATCGCCAGGACCGAGCCGGAGAACGTGTCCTCGCCGTACAGCCTGATCGTGTTCTCGTCCTTGATCCGCACCACGCTGACGTCCGGCACGCCGTCGCCGTCGCCGTCGCTGGCGGCGTCGCGGACGCGCTCGCCGATGCGTCCTGCGCGCTCGCCGATCGCGTCGAGCCGGTCACGTGCCTCCTCGGCCTTTCCGAGGGCCTCGCCGGTGAGCAGGTAGTTCTCCTGCCAGGTGTCGCCGGTGTCCTCGCTGAAGACGGTGGGGGCGATCTCCTCCAGCTGGTCGTAGTACTCGGCGTGCCGGACGTCGGACGACAGGATGAGGTCCGGGTCCAACGCGGCGATCTTCTCCAGCTGCGGTTCGGAGATGTCACCGACCGACTCCACGTCCGCCGCGCGTGCCGCCTGCTCGTCGTCGAGGTAGGACGGAACCAGGTCGGCGCCGATGTCGGAGACGCCGACGACCGTTCCACCGAGGTCCACCGCGTAGTCCAGGAAGGCGTTGTCCAGGGCGATGATGCGCTGCGGGGCCTGTTCGATCTCCGTCGTGCCGCGGAAGTGGTCCACGGTGAGGGGGAAGGCTTCCGAGGAGGCTGCTCGGGTATCTGTGCTGGTGCTGGCGCTGTCGGCGGCGTCAGAGGAACAGGAGGTCAGGGCCAGGCCGGCGATAAGGGCCGGGATCAGGGCTGCGCTGCACGCGCGGATCGTTTTCACGGGTTAAGGATAGCGTCACTTGACTAGCCAACGGCGGTGTTCCCGTAAGAACGCAAGCCGATTCTGTCGGCCGGGAACAACGGACATGACAGAATCGGCCCCAGTTGCTCCGCGAGGGTGTGGTTGCGGCGTCTCTTCCGCACCGCGGGTGTGGGATACTGGTTGCCGTGGCTGACAAAAAGAAGATCTCGAATGTCCTGGCGAACCGCTACGCCTCCGCTGAACTCACCGGCATCTGGAGCCCGGAGGACAAGATCCTCATGGAACGCCGCCTGTGGATCGCGGTGATGAAGGCGCAGAAGAACCTCGGTGTCGACATCGACGGTGCGGCGATCGCCGACTACGAGCGGGTCATCGGCACCATCGACCTGGCGTCCATCGCCGAGCGGGAGAAGGTCACCCGCCACGACGTGAAGGCACGCATCGAGGAGTTCAACGCCCTGGCCGGGCACGAGGACATCCACAAGGGCATGACCAGCCGGGACCTCACCGAGAACGTCGAACAGCTGCAGATCCACCGGTCGCTGACCATCGCCCGCGACAAGGCCATCGCCGTGCTCGCGCAGATCGGACGTCACGCAGGCGCCTACAAGTCCCTGGTCATGGCCGGACGCTCGCACAACGTCGCGGCGCAGGCCACCACGCTGGGCAAGCGCTTCGCCTCCGCCGCCGACGAGCTCATGGTCGGCATCGAGCGCATCGAGAACCTGCTGGACCGTTACCCGCTGCGCGGCGTGAAGGGCCCGATGGGCACCAGCCAGGACATGCTCGACCTGCTCGGCGGGGACGCCGCCAAGCTGGCGGCCCTGGAACGCACCATCGCCGACGAGCTCGGCTTCGCCCGCATCTTCGACTCCGTCGGCCAGGTCTACCCCCGCTCCCTCGACTTCGACGCCCTCTCCGCCCTGGTGGAGCTGGGTGCCTCGATGTCGTCGCTGTCGATGACGATCCGTCTGATGGCCGGCAACGAGACCGTCACGGAGGGCTTCAAGGAGGGGCAGGTCGGATCCTCGGCGATGCCGCACAAGATGAACGCGCGCTCGTGTGAGCGAGTCGGCGGCCTGCAGATTATCCTGCGCGGCTACATGACGATGGCCTCCGACCTCGCCGGCTCGCAGTGGAACGAGGGCGACGTGTTCTGCTCGGTGGTGCGCCGCGTGGCTCTGCCGGACGCCTTCTTCGCCTTCGACGGCATGTGCGAGACCTTCCTCACCGTCCTCGACGAGTTCGGCGCCTTCCCCGCGATGATCGACCGTGAGCTGGAGCGTTACCTGCCGTTCCTGGCCACGACCCGCATCCTCATGGCCGCCGTCCGTGCCGGCGTGGGTCGCGAGACCGCCCACGAGGTCATCAAGGAGAACGCGGTGGCCGTGGCGCTGAACATGCGCGAGAACGGTGGAGACCAGGATCTGGTCCAGCGTCTCGCCGCCGATGCGCGTCTGCCGTTGGACGAGGACGCGTTGGACGCTGCGCTCGCCGACCGGCACGCCTTCATCGGCGCGGCCGAGGACCAGGTCGCCCGCGTTCTTGCCCGGGTCAACGCGCTGGTGTCGGCCCACCCGACCGCCGCGGCGTACCGGCCGGACGAGATCCTCTAGAGCGCGAGAACGTCGAGCAGCAGCCACGCCCCGAAGCCGGTGAGCAGGATCCCGGAGAACGCCGTCACCACGGTGTTCAGGCGGGGCCGCCCGGTGAGCACGCTGCGTGCGAAGACCGCCACGATGAAGTAGACCACCAGCACCTCGGCGATGAAGATGCTCCCGAGCAGCCCGGTCTGTGCCGCGGAATTCCATCCGTCCGGCGTGAGGTACTGGGGCAGGAGGGCGAGCAGCAGCATCATCGCCTTCGGGTTGATGCCGCTGACTCCCATGCCGCGCAGGTACAGGCTCAGGTCGGTGGTACCGGCGGAGGACGCGGGGGACGCCCCGCCCGGGGCGTCCGTCACTGCGCTGCCGCCGGCGCGCAGGCTCAGCAGCGTGCTCACACCCAGGTAGGTGATGTAGCAGGCGCCGACGAGGGTGAGCACGCTGAGGACGTCCGGATGCGAGGACACCAGCGCGCCGACGCCCACGGCGACGACGGCGACGAGCAGGACGTAGCCGCTGGCGAGCCCGAGTACGGGCGGGGCCACCGACTTACCGCGGGGGCCGGCGCTGATGACGTAGGCCCAGTCCGCACCGGGCATCATCGTCAGGAGGGCGGCGGTGGCGGCGAACTGCAGGACTAGTGAGGCTTCCATGTGGTGAAAGCTTATTGCAGGTCGGCTGAAATGTGTTTCGAAGTTTCGGCGTTCAACCGCGCTGCTGTGGGATAATCTTCGGCATGGATGCCGTAGACCGAAAAATTATCTCATTGCTTCAGCAGGACGGGAGGATGAGCGTCACCGACCTCGCCGAGCAGGCGCGGTTGAGTGTGTCGACCTGCCACCGTCGCCTGCGCGACCTGGAGGGCAGCGGGGTGATCCGCGGCTACCACGCCGCGGTCGACCCGGAAGCCCTCGGACTGACCTTCGAGGCGCTGGTCATGGTGACGATGGGGCGGACGGACCAGGCCACGGTCGCCGCCTTCGAGGAGGCCGTCGCGCGCGAACCGGCCATCGTCTCCGTGGAACGGTTGTTCGGGGAGACCGACTTCATCCTGCGTACGCTCACCCGGGACCTCGCCGGCTACCAGGAGCTCTACGACGCGGTGCTCGGCACCCTCCCGGGTGTCGAGCGGTTGAACTCCACCATGGTGATGAAGCGCGTCGTGGACGGGACCAGGGGTCCTACTCCACGGTGACGAGGAGGTCGCCGCCCTCGACCTTCGTCGGCTGGCTCATCACCACGCGGGTGACCTTGCCGGCCACCGGGGCGGTGATCGTGGCCTCCATCTTCATCGCCTCGATCACCGCGACCGCGTCGCCGGCCTCCACCGAGTCGCCGACGGAGGCGTTGACGGTGACCACACCGGCGAAGGGTGCGGCGACGTGGCCGTCGACGCTCGGGTCGGCCTTCTCCGCGGCGGCGGTGACCGACTCCACCGAGCGGTCACGCACCCGCATCGGACGGATCTGCCCGTTGACGGTGCACACCACCTGGCGCATGCCCTTGTCGTCGGGCTCGCCGACGGCGTCGAGGCGCACCACCATCGGCGGATTGTTGTTGATGCGCACCACGGTCTCCTCGCCCTCGACGAGGCCGTAGAGGAACTGGCGGTCGGTGAGGATCGACACGTCACCGAAGGTGCGCTTGTGCTCGGCGAAGCCCTTGGCCTCCTTGGTGAACAGCAGGCGGCTCAGCGCGCCACGGCGCTGGTCGGACGTCCCGGCGTCGAGCAGTGCGGCCTCGTCGTCGGGCACCTCGACGGTGCGTGAGGCGGTGTCGCCGCGTCCCTCCAGCGCGCGGGTACGCAGCGGTTCGGGCCACCCGCCGGGCGGGGTGCCCAGCTCGCCGCGCAGGAAGGCGATCACGGAGGCGGGGATGTCGTAGCGCTGCGGGTCGGCGGCGAAGTCGGCCACCGACACCCCGGCACCGACGAGGTGCAGGGCCAGGTCGCCGACGACCTTGGACGAGGGGGTGACCTTGGTGGGCCGGCCGAGCAGGTCGTTGACCTCGGCGTAGGCGTCCTCGATGAGTTCGAAGCGATCGCCCAGGCCCAGCGCGGTTGCCTGGGTGCGCAGGTTGGACAGCTGACCGCCGGGGATCTCGTGGGTGTACACCCGTCCGGTCGGGCCGGCGAGTCCGGACTCGAAGGGGGCGTAGACCGCGCGCACGGCTTCCCAGTAGGGCTCCAGCGAGTTCACCGCGTCCAGCGAGATGCCGGTGTCGCGCGGGGAGTGGGCCATCGCCGCGACGATCGCCGACAGGGAGGGCTGTGAGGTGGTGCCGGCCATGGAGGCGGCGGCACCGTCGACGGCGTCGACGCCGGCGTGGGCGGCGGCGAGGTAGGTCGCCAGCTGGCCACCGGCGGTGTCGTGGGTGTGGAGGTGCACCGGCAGGTCGAAGTTCTTGCGCAGCGCGGTGACCAGGGTGTGCGCGGCGGTGGGGCGCAGCAGCCCGGCCATGTCCTTGATCGCCAGCACGTGTGCGCCGGAGTCCACGATCTTCTCGGCCAGGCGCAGGTAGTAGTCCAGGGTGTAGAGGTCCTCGGACGGGTCGGCGAGGTCACCGGAGTAGGCCATGGCGACCTCGGCGACGGCGGTGTCCGTGTCCAGGACCGCGTCGATGGCGGTGCGCATCTGGTCGATGTCGTTGAGCGCGTCGAAGATGCGGAAGATGTCCACCCCGCCAGCGGCGGCCTCGGCGACGAAGGAGCGGCACACCGAGTCCGGGTAGGGGGTGTAGCCCACGGTGTTGCGCCCGCGCAGCAGCATCTGGATGTTGGTGTTGGGCATCGCGGCGCGCAGCTTGTCGAGGCGTTCCCAGGGGTCCTCGTGCAGGAACTGCATCGCCACGTCGAAGGTGGCCCCGCCCCAGGCCTCCACACTGAGCAGTTCGGGGGTCAGCTGGGCGACGGCCTCGGCGGCGTCGACCAGCGGGTTGGTGCGCACCCGGGTGGCCAGCAGCGACTGGTGGGCGTCGCGGAAGGTGGTGTCGGTGACACCCAGGGCGTCGGCGTCGCGCAGCTGGCGGGCGAAGCCGGTGGGGCCGAGCTCGAGCAGCCGGTCGCGCGAGCCGGTCGGCAGGGCGATCTCAGAGTCGTTGCCGTTGCCGGTGGCGGTGGTGAGTTCGGGCAGCTTGCGGCGGGGCACGACCTCGGTCGGACGCGGCCCGTTGGGCTGGTTCACGGTGACGTCGGCGAGGTAGTCCAGGAGGCGTCCGGCCTCGTCGTCGGCCGGCGGGGCGGTGAGCAGGTGCGGGTGCTCGGCGATGAAGGACGTGGCGATGCGGTGGTGGCGGAAGTCGTCCTCACGCAGCAGCGCGCGCAGGAAGCCGATGTTGGTGGCCACCCCGGAGACGGTGAACTCCGCCAGGGCGCGCTGGGCGCGTGCCACGGCCTGGGCGAAGTCGGCTCCGCGGCAGGTCATCTTCACCAGCATCGAGTCGAAGTGCGCGGAGATCTCGCCGCCCAGTGAGGCCGCGCCGTCGAGGCGCACCCCGGCGCCGCCCGGGGAGCGGTAGGCGGTGATGGTGCCGGTGTCGGGCCGGAAACCGTTGGACGGGTCCTCGGTGGTGATGCGGCACTGCAGTGCCGCCCCGCGGGTGACGATGTCCTCCTGGCGCAGGCCCAGGTCTTCCAGGGTCGCGCCGGCGGCGATCTGGATCTGGGACTTGACCAGGTCGATCTGGGTGACTTCCTCGGTGACGGTGTGCTCGACCTGGATGCGCGGGTTCATCTCGATGAACACGTGGTTGCCGGCCTCGTCGACGAGGAACTCCACGGTGCCGGCACCGCGGTAGTTGATCGACTCGCAGAAACGTACGGCGTCGGCGCAGATCTTCTCGCGCAGCGCCGGGTCCAGGTGCTGGGCCGGGGCGATCTCGACGACCTTCTGGTGGCGACGCTGCAGCGAGCAGTCACGCTCGTAGAGGTGCACCACGTTGCCGGTGCCGTCGCCGAGGATCTGGACCTCGATGTGCTGCGGGTTGATCACGGCGCGTTCGATGTAGACCCGGGCGTCGCCGAAGGCGGCCTCGGCCTCGCGTGAGGCCTCGGCGGCGCGGTCGGCGAGCTCGTCGGGGGAGCCGACGAAGCGCATGCCGCGTCCTCCACCGCCGGCGACGGCCTTGACGAACAGCGGGTAGGTGCGGCCCTCGGCGAAGGAGACGAGTTCGTCGATGTCGGCGCTGGGTGCGGAGTCGTCGAGGATCGGCAGGCCGGCCTTCTCGGCGGCCTCCACGGCGGCGGACTTGTCGCCGGTGAGGTCGAGGGTCTCGGGGTCCGGGCCGATGAAGGTCAGGCCGGCCTCGGCGGCGCGGCGGGCGAGGGTGGCGTTCTCGGAGAGGAAACCGTAGCCGGGGTAGATCGCGTCGGCGCCGGTGTCGAGGGCGGCGCGGATGACTTCGTCGATGTTGAGGTAGGCCTTGACCGGTGAGTCGTCGGTGCCGATGCGCACCGCTTCGGAGGCGAAGGAGCGGTGGAAGGAGTTCCGGTCCTCGCGGGGGTAGACCGCCACGGTGGTGGCGCCGGTCTCGAATGCGGCGCGGAAGGCACGCACCGCGATCTCGCCGCGGTTGGCGACGAGGATCTTGGAGAACGAGTGCGGGCTGGCGTCGGCGAGGGTCGTGGAGTCGGCCATGTGAGGCGTCCTTTCCGAAGGGGGCTGGTGGGGCAAGTCGGTACTGTGTGGTCAGACCAGACCTAAAGAATACTGGTGATCTACGCCACTGTCGAGAGGGCAGGGGGAGTACGCGACGCGCCCGCGGCGACGGTGGGGACCGTCGGCGCGGGCGCGTGCGGGAGGCGGAGAGCAGGTCAGGCGCGGATGTTCTCCTCGACCGAGCGCTGCTGTTCGCCGTCGTAGGCACTGAGCGGACGGATCAGGGCGTTGGACTCGTTCTGCTCCACGATGTGGGCGGTCCAGCCGACGACCCGGGCCATCACGAAGATGGGCGTGAAGAACGGGATGTCGATGCCGAGCATGTAGTAGGTCGGCCCGGCGGGGAAGTCCAGGTTCGGCAGGATGCCGGTGCGCTTCTCCATCGCGGCCTGCATGTTGTCGTACATCTGGACCCACTTGTCACCGTCGTGGTTCGCGGCGGTGCGGCGCATCGCAGCCTCCATCGACGGCACACGCGAGTCACCCTTCTTGTACACGCGGTGGCCGAAGCCCATGATCTTCTGCTTGTTGTCGGCCTTGTCCAGCACCCACGCCTCGGCCTCCGCGGGGTCGTCGACCTCGAGGAAGTTGTGCATCACGGCCTCGTTCGCCCCACCGTGCAGCGCGCCCTTGAGCGCGCCGATGGCACCGGTGACCGCGGAGTAGACGTCCGCGGTGGTGGAGGTGATCACCCGTCCGGTGAAGGTGGAGGCGTTGAAGGAGTGCTCCGCGTACAGGATCAGCGACTGGTCGAACGCCTTGACGTCGTCCATGTTGTTGGCCGGGGAGTCCGGCCCGTCGCCGAAGCACATGTACAGGAAGTTCGACGCGATCCCACGGGTCCGCGACGGCGGGATGAACTCCAGGCCGCGACGCCGGCGCATGTCGTAGGCGATGATCGCCGGCAGCTTCGCCAGCAGGCTCACCCCGGTGCGGCGCACCGTGTCGGAACTGTTGTCCTCGTTGGTCACGTCCTGCGTGCCCAGCCAGCTCACCGCCGTGCGGACGACGTCCATGGGGTGGGCGGTCTTCGGCAGGGAGGCGATGAGGTCCAGCAGGCCACGGGTGACCGGACGCAGGGCGCGCTCGCGCTGCCCGAACTCCTGGTACTCGCGCCAGGTCGGCAGCTCCTTGTTCCACAGCAGGTAGGCGACGTCCTCGAAGCTGCAGTGCTCCACGAGCTCCTGGACGGGGTAGCCGCGGTACGTCAGGGAGTTGGTCTCCGGGACGACCTTGGACACGGCGGTGTAGTCGACGACCACACCGTTGAGGCCCTTGCGGATCTCCTGGGTGGTGTCTGCGTTCTTCTCGCTCATCGGGAAAGTCCTTTCGGGTGGTGCGGTGGTGGGGTGGTGTCAGGCCTCGTCGGGACGGGTGTAGGTGAACACGTCGTTGTCGAAGGCGTTGTACTCCTCGTAGCGCAGCAGTTCGTACAGGCGGGAGCGGTGCTGCATCCGGTCGACCCAGTCGGCCTGGGTGCCGGTCTCGGCGATGTCGGACAGGGCGGCCTCGACCTGCCCCATCGCGATGCGCAGCGTGGTGACCGGGTAGATCACCGCGTTGTAGCCGATGTCCTGCAACGTCTGTGCGCTGAGCAGCTCGGTCTTGCCGAACTCGGTCATGTTCGCCAGCAGGGGGGTGTCGACCGCGGCGCGGAACTTCTCGAAGTCCGCCGGGGTGTGCAGCGCCTCGGTGAAGATGAGGTCGGCACCGGCGTCGGCGTAGGCCTTCGCCCGCTCGATGGCGGAGTCGATGCCCTCGACACCGGCGGCGTCGGTCCGCGCACAGATCACGAAGGAGTCGTCGCGACGCTCGTTGACCGCGGCGGTGATCCGGCGCAGCATCAGTTCGGTCGGCACGACCTCCTTGCCGTCGAGGTGACCGCAGCGCTTGGGGTTGACCTGGTCCTCCAGGTGGCAGCCGGCGACGCCGGCGTCCTCCAGCTCGCTGACGGTGCGGGCGGCGGACATCGGCTCGCCGAAGCCGGTGTCGGCGTCCACCAGGACGGGCAGGTCGGTGGAGCGGGCGATCTGGCGGGAGCGTCCGGCGACCTCGGTCAGCGTCGTCAGGCCGATGTCCGGCAGCGCCAGGTCAGCGGCGACGACCGCGCCGGAGACGTACACGCCGTCGAGGCCGGCTTCCTGGATCGCACGGGCCACCAGCGGGGAGAACGCCCCGGGGATGCGCTGGATCGTGCCGGACGTCAGCCCCGCCCGGAACTTCTCCCGACGCTCGGTGGGGGTGACGTTGCTCGAGAACAGGCCCGGCACCTAGAACAGCCCCTCGGTGATCTTCGGCGCGCGGGCGAGCACGTCCTCGGAGAAGGTGACGGTGAGCTGGTTGAGGTCACCGGCGCCGAGCTCCAGGGTGTTCGTCGCGGCCTCGAGGAAGCGGTCCTGCTCCTTCTCGTCGACCAGGCCCTCGGCCAGGGTGCGGAACTTGCCGATGTACTGCTCACGGGTGAACGGGTGAGCACCCAGCGGGTGGGCGTCGGCGACGGCCAGCTCGTCCTCCAGGACGCTGCCGTCCTTCAGGGTGATCACGGCCTTCGCACCGAAGGCCTTCTCGGCCGGGTCGGTGGAGTGGTAGCGGCGCGTCCACTCCGGGTCCTCCACGGTGGAGATCTTGTTCCACAGCTCGATGGTCTCGGCGCGGCGCGCGCGCTCCGGGGAGTAGCTGTGCTCGTGGTGCCAGTCGCCGTCCTCCAGCGCCACGGCGAAGATGTACATCACCGAGTGGTCGAGGGTCTCGCGGGAAGCGTCCGGGTCGAACTTCTGCGGGTCGTTCGCACCGGTGCCGATCACGTAGTGGGTGTGGTGGCTGGTGTGCAGGACGATGGACTCGACCTGCGACGGGTCCACGCCCTGCTCGCGCAGCTGCGCGCCCATGCGGCGGGCCAGGTCGATCGGCGCCTGGGACTGGTACTCCGCGGAGTGCTGCTTGGTGTAGGTGTCCAGGATGCCGCGCTTCTCCTCGCCGGCGCCGGGCAGCGGCACGGTGTAGTCGGCGTCCTTGCCGTCCAGCATCCAGGCGATGAAGCCGTCCTCGCCCTCCCAGATGGGGGACGGGGCACCCTCGCCGCGCATCGCACGGTCGACGGACTCGATGGCCATCTTGCCGGCGAAGGCCGGGGCGAAGGCCTTCCAGGAGCTGATCAGGCCCTTGCGGGACTGACGGGTGGCGGTGGTGGTGTGCAGCGCCTGGCCGATGGCCTGGTAGATCGTCTCGGTGTCGAGCTTCAGCAGCGTGCCGATACCCGCGGCCACGGACGGGCCGAGGTGGGCGACGTGGTCGATCTTGTGCTCGTGCAGGCAGATGCCCTTGACCAGGTCGACCTGGATCTCGTAGCCGGTGACGATGCCGCGCACCAGCTCCGCACCGGACAGGCCCTTGTGCTGGGCCGTGGCCAGGATCGGCGGGATGTTGTCCCCCGGGTGGGAGTACTCCGCGGCGAGGAAGGTGTCGTGGAAGTCCAGCTCACGCACCGCGGTGCCGTTGGCCAGGGCCGCCCACTCCGGGGAGTAGGTGCCGGGCACGCCGAAGACGGTGGAGCCGGGGGAGTAGGGGTGGCTCAGCGCCTGGGAGCGCGCGGTCGACGGCGGGCGACGCAGCACGGAGGCCACGGCGACGGAGGCGTTGTCGATGATGCGGTTGACCGCCATGTCGGCGGAGTCCTGCGGGACGGCCACCGGGTCGGCCGCGACTTCGGCGACCTTCCAGGCCAGGTGCTCCTTCTTCGGGAACTCTTCAGCGGAAGGGTGGACGCGGACGGTGTGCTTCTCCACGGGGTGGGGCTCCTAGAGGCTCTCGGTGTGAGACGTGCCGACCGACCCAGGGCGTGCTGTGACTGCCGACACATCGTTTCCGCGTCCACTATGCCATCGGAGTCCGGGGTAAATGTTCTGTTTCGGAAAGGGTGCTCCGCGTGCGTTCCTCCGCCACCCCCGGCGTTGTCCGGTACCTCACCGGATACCGGCGGTGGCGGGGGGAGGGGGCGGATCAGGAGAGGTGGCGTAGGTAGCTGTCCGGGTCGCCGAGGAACCGGCGCCAGCTCTGCACCAGCGCCAGATCGTCGTAGTCGCGGCGGTGCAGGCCGGTCTCGTCGAGTTCGAGGATCATCGCCCCGGGGGCGGACGCCAGCAGCGGCGAGTGGGTCGCCATGATCACCTGGGAACCGCGTTCGAGCAGGTCGGCGATCTGGGCCAGGAGCAGCAGGCACCCGTTGAAGGAGAGCGCGGATTCCGCCTCGTCGAAGACCCAGAGTCCCCGCATCCCCGCGCGTTCGGTGACGAACTCTACGAAGGACTCCCCGTGGCTCTGGAAGTTGAACTGGTCCGGGCGTCCCGAGTCTAGGGAGATGCCGTCGAGATAGGCCAGGTGGCCGTGCATCGTCTCGGCGCGCAGGAAGACCCCGTTCTTCGGTGCGCCGCCCTCACGGATGAGCTTCATGTTCTCCGCGAGCCCGGACTCGGTGCGCTGCGTGTGGTGCATCGAGTTGTGCGTGCCGCCCTCCGGGTTGAGGCCGTACGCCTCGGCGATGGCCTCGACCAGGGTGGATTTACCGGAACCGTTCTCGCCCACCAGGACGGTGAGCTGCGGCAGGTCCAGTCCGTTGTCCAGTACCTCACGTACCGCCGGGATGTCCGCCGGCCAGGCGTTCCTCGGGGCGGGGTTGATCCCGAGCTCCTCGATCCGACGCACGGGCAGCGGGGCGGGACGCTGCGGGTAGTAGACCATGGCCTCCAGCCTAGCGACACGAAACCCCACGGGATTGTCGGTCCAGGCTCCCTGGACCAACAACCGCGAGGGGTTTCAGAGCGCTTCAGGGGGTTTCAGATCACCCCTGGTGCAGGGGGATCGACCCACCGGGGATCGAGTCGAGCAGCCGACGGGTGTACTCCTCCTGCGGGTGGTCGAAGAGGTCGTCGGTCTCGCCGCGCTCCACGATCCTGCCGTGCTGCATCACCAGCGTCTCGTCGGCGATCTGCTTGACCACCGCGAGGTCGTGGGTGATGAACAGGTAGGTCAGGCCCATGTCGCGCTGCAGCTGGTTGAGCAGGTCCAGGACCTGCGACTGCACCAGCACGTCCAGGGCGCTGACCGCCTCGTCGAGGATCAGGGCCTCCGGGCCCAACGCCATGGCGCGGGCGATGGCCACGCGCTGGCGCTGACCGCCGGAGAGTTCGCCGGGGAACCGCGACATCATCGACTGCGGCATCGCCACCAGGTCGAGGAGTTCGCGCACGCGCTTCTCGCGGTCCTTCTTCGACCCCACACCGTGGATCTTCAGCGGCTCGGCGATGGTGTTGAACACCGAGTACATCGGGTCGACCGAACCGTAGGGGTTCTGGAACACCGGCTGGACACGGCGCCGGAACTCCAGTTCGGACCTGCGGTCCAGGTCGGTGACGTCCGTGCCGTCGAAGGTGACGGTGCCGGAGGTGGGCTTGAGCAGCCCGAGCACCATCTGGGCCACGGTGGACTTGCCGGAGCCGGACTCACCGACCAGCGCCAGGGTGCGTCCGCGGCGCAGGAAGAAGTTGATGTCGTCCGCGGCGGTGAAGTCCTCCTTGCGCCACGGCTTGTCGCCGGGCACCTGGAAGACCTTGCTGAGCTTGTCGACGGTGATCAGCGGGTTCTCGTCCTTCGTTCCGGACGCATCGGCGCCGTCTGCGCCGCCGCTGGCGTCGGACGGCTCGGCGACCTGCACCTCGCTGCGGCGCGCACCGATCGACGGTGCCGCGGCGACGAGCTTGCGGGTGTAGGGGTGGTGCGGGTCCTGCAGGATCTCCAGTGCCGGACCGGACTCCACCACGTGGCCCTGGCTCATCACCACGATGCGGTCGGCACGCTCGGCGGCCAGGCCCAGGTCGTGGGTGATCAGCAGCACGGCGGTGCCGAGCTCCTCGGTCAGACCCTGCAGGTGGTCGAGGATCTGGCGCTGCACGGTCACGTCCAGGGCGGACGTGGGCTCGTCTGCGATCAGCAGGGACGGACGCGCCGCCAGACCGCAGGCGATCAGCGCGCGCTGGCGCATGCCGCCGGAGTACTGGTGCGGGTACTGGCTGATGCGCCGTTCGGCGTCGTCCAGCCCGGCCTCGCCGAGCAGCTCCACGGCGCGGGTGTGCGCGGCGGAACCGGTGGCGATGTTATTGGCCTTCAGCGCCTCCTTGACGTGGTGGCCGATGGTCCACACCGGGTTGAGGTTGCTCATCGGGTCCTGGGGGACCAGGCCGATGTGGTCGCCGCGCAGTTCGGTGAAGCGTTTCGGGCTGGCGTGGGTGATGTCCTCGCCCTCGAAGGTGATGGTGCCGGCGGTGACGTGCCCGTCTCCGGGCATCAGGCCCATGATGCTCATGGCGCTGGTGGACTTGCCGGAGCCGGACGCGCCGACCACGGCCACGGTCTCACCGGGGAAGATGTCCAGGTCGAAGCCGAAGACGGTGGGTTTCGGGTCCTTGGTGCTGCCGAAGGCGATGTCGACACCGCGCATGGACAGCAGGGGTTGGTCGCTCATCGGGTGCGCTCCTTCGGGTCGAGGGCGTCTTTGAGGGTGTCGCCCAGCAGGATGAAACCGAGGACGGTGATCGCGAGGGCACCGGCCGGGTAGAACAGGATCTCCGGGGACAGACGCAGGACGTCCTGCGCGGTCGAGATGTCGTTGCCCCAGGACACGGTGTCCGGCGGCAGGCCGACGCCGAGGTAGGACAACGTCGCCTCGGCGACGATGTAGATGCCCAGGTTGGTGGTCATCATCACGATGATCGGGGCGAGGCAGTTCGGCAGGATGTGGCGCACGAGGATCGCGCCGCGGGTCAGGCCCAGGGCGCGGGACGCCTGCACGTACTCGTTGTTCTTGGCCTGCAGCACCGCGCCGCGGACCATGCGGGCCATCTGCGGCCAACCGAAGGCGGAGAGCACCAGCACCACGGTCCACACGTTGCGCACCTCGAAGAGCTGCATCAGCACGATGGCGGCGAGCAGCAGCGGCACGGCGAAGAAGATGTCGGTCAGGCGCGACAGCACGGCGTCGATCCAGCCGCCGAAGTAGCCGGCGAGGGCGCCGACCACCACGCCGAGAAGGGCGACGATGAGGGTGGTCACCAGGCCGGTGACCACGGACGCCTGGGCACCGTAGATGGTGCGGGCGAAGACGTCGTAGCCCTGCTGGGTGAAGCCGAAGGGGTGCCCCTCACGCGCGGGTTCGAGGGAGTCCTCGAGGTTGGCGGTCATCGGGTCGGTGGAGGTGAACAGCCCGGGGAAGACGGTGACGAGCAGGACGGCGAGGATGATCACCGTGGAGATCCAGAACATCGGACGGCGCCTCAGGTTGCGCCAGGCCGTGCCCCAGAAGCCCGCCGGGGCGTCCTCCGGGAGGAGCTGGTCCCGGGTCAGGACGTCCTCCGTGGCGACCTCGGCGACCCAGCGTTCATTGCGGTTGTGGATGTCAGGCATATCGGATCCTCGGGTCGAGCAGGGCGTAGAGCAGGTCGATGATCAGGTTGGCCACCACGAAGATGACCACCAGGATCGTCACGACACTGACCACGGTGGGGGCCTCACCGATGCTGACGGACTGGAAGATCAGTCCGCCGACACCGTGGATGTTGAAGATGCCCTCGGTGACGATCGCCCCGCCCATCAGGACGGCGAGGTCGGCTCCGAGGAAGGTCACGACGGGGACCAGCGAGTTGCGCAGGACGTGGTCACGCACGACGACGCCGCGGGAGAGCCCGCGGGCCGAGGCGGTGCGCACGAAGTCGGCGCGCAGGTTCTGCGCCACCTCGGAGCGGGTCAACCGCAGGACGTAGGCGAAGGACACCATGCCCAGCACGATCGCCGGCAGCAGCAGAC